>JAGPGE010000078.1 GCA_018056145.1 Armatimonadota bacterium | reverse complement strand
TGTCAGGGCTGCTGGTCTTGTACGGCATGATAATGCCCAGAACGTTATCGCTGCCCAGTGCGCGCGTTGCGATGTAGGCGGAGAGTGTCGAGTCGATGCCGCCCGACATGCCCAGGACGCCACGCTCGAAACCGAACTTGGTGATCTCATCCCGGACGAATCCTGTGAGGATGTCTGCGACCAGCGCGCAATCAATGTCCAGGCCGGTCATCGGCGATCCTCCTCAGTTCGCGCAATGCGAGGTCCAGGTTCTCCTGCCCGACCAGCGGGGTTCTCATGCGCTCGCGGCGCACCTCGCCGGGCACGATCTCCGCGTCCACCTCAGCGGCTTCAAGCTTCGGTCCTCGGGCGATGATGTCTCCTCCTGGGCTCACGACGAAGCTGCCGCCCCAGAAGTTGACGCCGTCTTCGTAGCCGACGCGGTTGCAGAAGCAGATGTAGACCTGGAACAGGCGGGCGTACGTGGCGAGCATTTCCTCGTACACGCGGCGGATCACGAGGCCTTCGGGTCGCGGTCCGCGCGTGGGGGAATTCGCGGTGACCACGAGGTACATGATGCCCTCCTGCGCCAGGATGAAGGGCAGCATGGGGTGCCAGACGTCTTCGCAGATGAGGATGCCGGCCTTGCCGAAACGGCTGTCGAAGGCGCGCACGGTGTTCCCGGGAGACAGGTATCTGCCTTCGTCGAACATTCCGTAGGTGGGCAGGTAGACCTTGCGATGCACATGGGCTAGGCGCCCGCGCTCGTAGTACAGGGCTGATGCGAACAGGCCGAAGCGCGGAGATTCCTCGACCATCCCGGCGACGAGTGCGATGCTCTGGCTCAGCTCGGAGAGCTCGCGCAGTTCGCGGGCCTGGGTGGTGAGGGCAATGTCGCTGGTCAGGTCGCGCAGGTAGTACCCGGTGAGCGACAGCTCGGGGAAGACGAGGAGGTCCACGCCGTCCTCAATGGCGCGGCGCGTGGCCGAGACATGGCTCCTCATATTGGCTTCGAGGTCACCCAGGCGGGGAGCCATCTGGACGAGTCGGACCCGGATGCGGTCGGTCAGGCGCATGGAATCTGCCTTCTTCAATCTGCGGCCCGGCTCGCCTGATTGGCTGGCCGGGCCGCGTAACCATTGCCGGGCTGCTTACTGCATTGGCATGATCGGCATCTGCTGCTGCTGTTGCTCCTGCTGGAACTTGGTGAACTCGTCGATCCACTCCTGCTCGGCGGCGGCCAGGTCGGGCTTCTTGAGCTCCCTGAACTTCTCCATCGCCTGCTGGTGGATGAACATGCTTTGGTAGTCGTAGGACTGCGCCCAGTCAGACGCCGCTTTCAGCTCGTCGATGGCCTCGTCTGTGAGCTTCTCCTCGAGCAGCAGCAGTGCCAGGTCCATGTGGACCTGCGGGTTGCTGGAGGAGCGCTCAGACTGCGCCAGTTGCTTGAGAAGGTCGATGGCCTTGCTCTTCTCGCCGGCTTCCTTCATCAGGTTCGCGAGCTGGTACTTTGCGCCAACGTTGGTCGGGTCGGCCTCGACCGCGCTGGCCAGAAGCTGGATGCCTTCGGTCTTCTTATCCTCTTCCAGCGCTTTGTAGGCGGCGAGTTCCGGATCCTGGATCTCGATATTCGCCGCTTCGCGCTGCTTCTCCACGAACTCGCGCCAGTGCTCGTCCTTTTTCTTCTCGAGAAGCTGGGTGCGGTACTCGTCCTTCTTCTTCTCGAAGTCCTCGGGGTAGGCCACCTTCTTGTCCAGGGTCTGGATGATGTGGTAACCGAACTGCGACTTCACAGGTTCACTGAACTCGTTGGGCTTGAGTTTGAAAGCGGCTTCCTCGAACTCGGGTACCATCTCGCCGCGCCCGAAATACGGGTCGGGAGCCGCGGCATCCTGCCCGGGAGCAGGCGGCCGCGTGGACTGGAGCATTCCGCCCTGCTGGGCGCTTCCGAAATCGTGGGACTCCGCCTTCGCCAGCTTCGCGAAGTCCTCACCCTTCTTCAGTTTCGCGAGAATCTCCTCGGCCTTCTTTTTTGCCTCGGCGTCGTAGTCCTTGTCCGGCTTATCTTTCTTCTTCGCGGCGTCCTTGCCCTTGTCGCCCTTCGCGGCCTCGTCCAACATCCGCAGCTGATCGGGCTTGATCAGGATATGCCGCGCCTTGACCTTGGTGTACTCTTCCTTGAGATCCTCGTCGGTGACCTTGACCTCGTTCTTGACGCTCTCCTCGAGGCGCTCGAACAGCACGGCCTCGCGGATCATCTCGGGGTCTTCAGCCAGCTCCTTCTTCATCTCGGCCTTGTACTGGTCCAGGGTCTGCTGGCGCTTGCGCAGGAACGTGGCCATGCTCTTGCGGCTGGGGAATTGCTGGTCCACGCGCTCCTGGACGAGCTCGTTGATCTTGTTGTTGATATCCTGGCGTGAGACCTCGATTCCGCGCTTCCGGGCGGCATCCAGCATGAGGATCCGCTGGACCATTCCCTCCAGGATGCTGGTCTTCACGTACCGGTCGCTGGCCAGGAACTGGTCCTGGGGAACGTCCGAGATCTGTGCGATGTACCGCTGCTCGAACTCGTTGCGGGTGATTGCCTTCCCGTTGACCGTAGCGACTGTGCGGGTGACCTTGCGGGCCTGCTGGCCGCCCCCTTCGCCGCCGCCTCCACCGGAGGGGGCACCGAAGGTGTAGTAGGCGCCGACCACAAAGATCGCCACGATGGCCCAGAAGATCAGGTCCATCGGACTCATCTGAACGCGCGCCTTACCGAAACCGATCTTCATTTTGCGGCGGAACGCTTTACGCAACCTGACGATCGACATGCCTGCGCTTTCTCCTCACGGGACGGGGCGCGTCGCCCGGATCTGCCAGCGAACGCCGCGCGGTCCAATTGATCCACTGTCATGCGCACTGACGCCGGCGGGAAAACGGGCCGGCGTTATCTCAATGCAACGCGTCCCCGGACGGTTGTGTTCCGGGACGCAGTCAGTCCCTGCTCAGGGCCGAGGTGACCTTCATGGAGCAGAACCTGCCGCACATCGAGCAGGCCTCGGGGTCACGCGTGCCTCGCTCCCCGCGCACCGTGCGCACACGGCCCGGGTCCAGGGCGGTCTCGGCCATCGTCTCCCAGTCGAACTCCCTGCGCGCCCGGCTCATGCGCTCGTCCCAGTCGCGCGCGCCGGGCACGCCCTTGACGATGTCCGCGGCGTGGGCCGCGATGCGCGAGGCCATCACCCCGTCGAGCACATCCTGCGGAGTGGGCAGCCCCAGGTGCTCCGCGGGGGTCACGTAGCACAGGAAATCCGCGCCGGCGGCGGCGCAGATTGCCCCCCCGATCGCCCCTGTGATGTGATCATAGCCGGGCGCAACGTCTGTAACGAGCGGCCCGAGCACATAGAAGGGAGCCCCGTGGCACAGGCGCTTCTGCAGCATGACATTTCCGGCGATCTGGTCCATCGGCATGTGTCCCGGGCCCTCGACGAAGGCCTGTACACCGGCCTCGCGTGCCCGCGCCACCAGTTCGCCCAGTACGATGGTCTCGGCGATCTGCCCCCGGTCCGAGGCGTCTTGGAGAGCGCCGGGGCGCAGTCCGTCGCCCAGGCTCACCAGCACATTGTAGCGCTTCAGAATGGCCAGAAGCTCATCGTATCGCTCGTACAGCGGGTTCTCCTGCCCGGTCGCTTTCATCCAGCGCGCCAGGAGACTTCCCCCGCGGCTGACGATTCCCATGAGCCGCGGCTGGCTCTCGAGCGCCGCTACTGTCGCGCGGGTGACCCCGCAATGCAGCGTCTGAAAATCCACCCCATCGGCGGCGTGGCGCTCGATCACGTCCAGCAGCAGGTCGCCGGTCATCCCGTTGAATGACCCGAACTTCTCGTCGGCCTCGGCCGCTGCCTGATAGATCGGGACCGTGCCCAGCGCCACCGGACACTCGCGGCGGATTGCCCGGCGGATGCCGTCGATGTCTCCGCCGGTGCTCAGGTCCATGACGGCGTCAGCGCCGGTATGGACCGCCACTTCCAGCTTGCGCAGTTCGTCGTCGAGACTGGGGTAGTCTTCGGAGGTCCCCAGGTTCGCGTTGATCTTCGTCCGCAGTCCCGTGCCGATGCCCACCGGTCTCGTGCGCCCGGTCTCATCGCCCATGACGATGATGTTCCCGGCCCGCAGTCCGGCGCGGATGAACTCCTCGGACACGTGCTCATCTCGAGCCACGCGGGCGATGACACCCGCCGGCACGCTCTGCCAGTCCGCAAGTTCCGGGTTCCCGCCAGTGGCGAGCGCCGCCCCGCTCACGCTCAATGGGTCCTGCATGCCAGTGCGCCTCCGTATTCCGGGCAGGCGCGAAAGAAGCAAACCGCCGGCCAAGCAACTTGGCTGGCGGGCAATGGCCGCATCGCCACGGTCACCCGGTGGTCGCTTCCCTGCGCCGGCATTACCCGGGTCAGGTCGTTGGGGTCAGTGGCCAAGCCACTTTCTCAGCAGCCGTCGGCTCCCCCAGCGACAAGTCGGCGGTATCCTGCCGCCCAATCTCCACATTCCGCCAGAACAGACTAATATTATAGATTCCCGCCAGTCATAGGGCAAGTGCTCGCCAACGTACGTGCCCCGTGACGTTCTTCGCGCTCCGTGGGGCCCCGTGCGCTGGATAGCGACCGCCTGCGGTCGCCGCGCACACCCCGGGGCTGGAGAAGAGTGCATTCCCCCTACTTCAGGCGAAGGCACCCCTGACCCGCGCGGCCCGATCGCTCAGCCCTCCCCGTCTCCTGGCGCCGCAAGCTCTCCCCGCGCCACCATCTCGGCGACTCGCTGAATCCGGGACACCACGGTGTCCCTAGGGAGGATCTCCAGCATGTGGAACAGGCTGGGGCCCACCGTTGTGCCGGATACCGCCGCCCGGCACGGATGGATCACGTTACCCGCCTTCACTCCAAGCTCCTCGGCGAGAGAGCGGACCGCTGCCTCCAGCGCCTCGGCAGTCCAATCTTCCAGCGCAGACAGTTTCTCCGCCAGCGGGCGCAGTGTGTCCGCGGTCTCCGGATTGCCAAGCCACTTCTCTCGGGCGCGGTCCTCGAAGTCGTACTGGTCGGTGAAGAAGTACTTCGCCCATGTCTCGAAGACATCCAGCAGGCGGGCGCGCTCGCGCATGAGGTCAATGACCTGGCCGAGCCACTCCACCCGCTCGGGTGACGGGTCTTCCTCGAACAGCCCCGCTCTCTGCAGGCGCGGGAGCACGAAGCTGATGAGGCGGTCCAGTGGCGTGATCTTCATGTACTCGGCATTCATCCATTCGGCCTTGCCGAGGTCGAACACCGCGGGGGCCTTGGAGCAGCTCTCGAGGCTGAACAGGTCGATGATCTCCTGCCGCTCAAGAATCTCGCGCTCGTCGCCGGGCGACCAGCCGAGAAGCGCAAGGAAGTTGAACATCGTCTCGGGCAGGTAGCCCTGCTCGGCATAGTCCGTGACCGCAACCGCGCCGTGGCGCTTGGACAGCTTGGTCTTGTCTTGGCCGAGGATTATGGGCAGGTGGGCGTAGATGGGCGTGGGGAAGCCTAGGGCTTCCTGAAGCTGCATGTGGATCTGGGTGTTGGGCAGGTGTTCGACGCCGCGAATGACGTGGGAGACCTCCATCAGCGCGTCATCCACAACCACCGCGAAGTGGAATGTGGGGTAGCCCGAGGTCTTGACGATGACTGGGTCGGCGATGAGATTGTTCTCGTAACTCACCTGTCCCTGGATCACATCATCGATGACCGTGGCGCCCTCTTCCTTGACCCGGAAGCGCACACATGGCCGGCGGCCCTCATCGATGTACGCCTGGCGCTGGGCATCGGTGAGTTTCGCGCACCGGCCGCTGTACTTCGGGGGCAGTCCGCGGGCCTTCATGACCGTGCGCTGCTCCTCGAGTTCCTCGGGGGTGCAGAAGCACTCGTAGGCCATTCCAGCAGCCATCAGTCTGTCCAGGTGACTCGCGTAGATGTCAAGGCGCTCGGACTGCACGTAGGGCGCGAAGGGGCCGCCCACATCGGGGCCCTCGTCCCAGTTCATGTTGAGCCAGCGCAGGCCCTCGTAAATGACCGAGAGCGCTTCCGGTGTGGAGCGGACCTCGTCGGTGTCCTCGATCCGCAACAGGAATTCGCCGCCGCTGTGGCGGGCGGTCAGCCACGAGAACAGCGCGGTATGCAGATTGCCCACATGCATGTAGCCCGTGGGTGAGGGCGCGAAGCGTGTGCGTATCTTGTCAGCCATTAGACGGCGGCTCCCCAGTCCTTGATGATGTAGCGGTTCTTGGTCTGCACCGTACCCGCGTTCACCGCGCGCGGTGCGAAGATCCATGCCTCGCCCGTCTCGTCAGCGGGACGGAAGCAAAGGTAGTAGCTCAACAGCGAGGCCACCTGTAGGCGCGTGGCGCGCTTGATCACGTTCACCTGCCCGAAGGCTGCGTCGAACTCCATGCCCTCGGGGAACGCGGTCATTACCTCGCACAGCGCCTTGAACAGCGACCAACCGTCGGCCTGCGCTTGCGTGCGCATCTGCTGCAACTCGGCGAGCCGTTGCGGCGTGAGCCCCCAGGACTCATCTTCCCCGGCGGGTTCGACCACGAACTCCATGGCCTCCTCGCCCGCGGTAATGCTGATGACGTCGCCGGCCTGGACCCCGAGATTGGCGTACAGGTCGCCCAGCCCCAGGATCAGGTTGGTGTCCGCATTGATCCATGCGCTAACCGCATTGCCCTCGCTGTCCATGAACTTTGCGGGAGCGGCGGCCTCGGACACCCGGAACATGCTCCGGTCCATCTTGCGCAGCCGCATGGTGCCTGCCTCGAGATGGTGCGGGGGCAGAGTGTAGACCGTCTCATCGACGGTCTTCATGTCCGCGGTGACCACCACGTCGTCGTCCATGATATCCTCATGGTACGCGTCATGGATCTTCGCCGCGAGCCCATTGTCGAGTCCTTCGAGGCTCAGGACCACGTCCTGGGGAGAACTCACGCGGGGGATGAGTACCTCCGGCACCTCGTGCACCCACGCCGGCAGTGCGGCGCGTCCCGCGAAACTGACCAGGTCGACATCGATGATCGACGGGTCCTCGTGGAGCAGGCCGTAGATTGAGTGGGCAGCCGGCAGGAAGTCCGCGTCATCCGGGAAGAGCTCCAGCACATCGAAGAGCAGCTTCTCGATGGACACCGGCTCCGGAGACTCGTGTACGACCTGGTAGATCATGGTCAGGTCGTTGTCCTCGATGTAGTACCCCGGATGGTCGGCCGGCAGTGGCTCATTGAGAAGCGTCGCAAGGTCCACGTCGAGCACCGGCACCGGCTCGGACCCGCGGGCGGCCTGGTTCAGCTTCTTCACTTCCTGGTCCACCTGCTCTCGGACCTCCCCCGGCAGCCAGCGCAGGCCGGGCGCGGCGAAGACGCGCTCGTCGGCCAGCATATCGCGCAGGAGCGCAAGCGGGTCGAACTCCTGGGGATGCAGGCGGTACACGAAGAACCCGAGGATTCTGTTGCTGATTTCGTCGCCGGCGGCCGACACCATATTCACGGCGGTCTCGAGCGGGGTCTCGCCGCGCAGCGATTCGTCAGAGAGGAAAGGCCGGTAGAGCTGGAGTTCCTCGTTCCCCTCCAGGTTGCAGAAGAAGAGCACGTCGTCCTCGTTCTCGCCGTCCGGGAAGAGCAGCCAGTCGATGGATATGACCCGGCCGTCAAGAAGGGCCAGCACGTCGCCGCGCTCGGACAAGCGCTGGAAGAGCTGTGTGTAGTAGTCAGCGTCGCGGTGGGTCAGGCCGCCAAAGAACGCGGCCAGGGCCCCCTCGGGAGCAGCCCGGCCAAGGTCTTCGAGCACCGCCACCACGGCGGAGTTGAAGTTCTGGCCGGACACTTTGTCCCGGATCACCAGATCGAAACGCCCGTCTGCCTCCGCGAACCTGGGGTCCGTCTCCAGTGCCTCGCGGGCCGCGGCGGCTGTGAACCCCGATGAGCGCGGCAGTTCGTGCAGGATGAAAGATGCCCGTGTCGGCCCGGTCTGGTAGAGCATCACTTCGTACAGCGCGTCACCCAGACGGCGCCGCGCGTACTCTGCGGCAGTACCCATCGCGTCAGTGCTCCTTCTCCGAGTTTGGCGCCGAAATGTCCACTATTCGCCCCTGCAGGTCGTGGACCTCCGCCGCCTCAATCTTGACCTGCACGAAATCCCCCGGCTCGGGCTTCCCCTTGTAATCGCGCGTGTCCACCCGGATCTGGGTATCCACGTCCGGGGCATCCCGGTACGTTCGCCCGAACCACAGGTCCCGGCGGGTGCTCGGGTTTTCGAGCAGCACCCGCATCTGGCCCCCAACGAAGCCGCGGTTGATCTCGAGCGAGACTTCCTCTTGCACCCGCATCAGTTCATCGAGCCGCTCCAGCGCCAGCTCCGAATCCACCTGCTCGCCCATCTCCGCCGAAGGAGTTCCCTCCTCCGGCGAGTAGACGAAAGCCGTCACCCTGTCCAGACGTGCGGCGCCGACGAACTCCAGCAGAGCCTCAAAGTCCTGCTCCGTCTCGCCCGGATGGCCGACGATGAAGGTGGTGCGGATTGCCGCCCGCGGATCGGCCCTGCGGATTCGCCCGATCAGTTCCAGGTAAGTTTCAGCGCTGCCAGGCCTGCGCATGGCTCTCAGGACGTCCCGCGAGACATGCTGCAGCGGGATGTCGAAGTAGGGCACGAAGGGCGGGCCCGAACACAGGCGAGCAATCAGGTCGTCGGCGACCAGGGATGGATAGAGATACAGCAGGCGCAACCAACCATCATACCCGACTTCGGACAGGCGGTCCAGCAGCTCGAGAAGAGTCGTGCGTGGCTGCAGGTCGCGGCCATATGCCGAAGTGTCCTGGCCGATGAGTGTGACCTCGCTGAACCCCTCGCGCACCAGAGCCTCGAACTGGGCGACCACGTCACCCATGGGCACGCTGCGGTAGCCGCCGCGGATTGAGGGGATCGTGCAGAAGGCGCACTGGTGATCGCAACCGTCCGCGATCTTCAGGTATGACATCCATGAGCGCCCGGTATGCAGGCGCGGCAGTTCCCCCCGGTATAGGTAGTCCCGGGGCGCCTCGACGAAGAAGCGCTCGCCGGTGAGCGCCCGTGCGACCGTCTCCGCGATGGAGGGGATGCCGCCGACGCCGACGAATGCGTCGACCTCCGCGAATTCGTCCAGCAGTTCGTGCCCGTGACGCTCGGTAAGACAGCCCGCGCAGATCAGCGCCTTCAGCCTGCCCTGCTTCAGATCGGCCAGGTCGAGAAGCGCGTCAACAGCCTCTTCCTCGGCAGGCGCGATGAAGGAGCAGGTGTTCACGATGGCGACGTCGGCATCTTCGGTTTCGTCCACGATCTCGTAACCCGCTGCCTCGAGTAGCCCAAGCATCACCTGGGAGTCCACAAGGTTCTTCGGGCAGCCCAGGGATACCAGCGCCACTCTTGCCTTGCGCGTCATGCTTCCACTTCCATTGACGATGAGCGTGTCTTGAGTGTCATGAGCGCGAGGGGCGTCGTCTGCCCTTCGCATTGGGTAAAGGCGCCCGTTTCGCGACCGCAGGCGGTCGCCACGGGATGTCAGTGCCCCGGTTCGGCGTCCACCCGTGCTGGTCGCTGTGATCCGGAAGGCGATGACATCTCCCGCTTGCCCCGTCGCTCAATGTTGCTCCCTGCGCTG
Source organism: Armatimonadota bacterium (assembly GCA_018056145.1). Lineage (GTDB taxonomy): Bacteria > Armatimonadota > Zipacnadia > Zipacnadales > JABUFB01 > JABUFB01. Next base: position 3,005 of record JAGPGE010000078.1, on the reverse strand, counting down.
GAAAACCAGGCAGTAATGATGGTGATAGTTCACAACGAAGCGCGACGGGAACCCCCAGATTCCCAACGGCTTGCTGTTCTGGCACCAGATGCGCTCTCCCTGAAAGCTCAGGGTCTGCGAGATGCGCCGTGCAAGGTCCCACGCCAGCGGCTTCACTTCCTGCTCAGGCGTCCGCAGGTTCTGGACGACGCACACCAGGTACTTCCTCGGCTTCAGCAACCGGGCGCAGGCGTCGAAGACCTGCCCGAGTTGCTCAATGAACTCATCGTAGTCGCCGACATTCCCCAGGTCGCCTTCGTTCTCGCTGTAATGGGTATCCAGACCCTTCTGCTTCCGCAGTCTGTGGGCCGATTCCACGCCGCCGCGGCTCTTGTGAAGCATGTCCCAGTAGGGCGGCGAGGTCATGACGAAGTCGAACTCGGGCAGTCCGGATGCCGACACGCGCGGCCCCTGGATGCCTTCCCAGAGCGCGGGATCGGCGATCCGCCGCGCGTCTGCCTGGAGGACCGGGACCACCCCCGGCCCGGCAACCTCTGCCAGCCTCTCGTGGGCCACCTTGGCGTAGCGGGGCGAAAGCTCAACGCCGATGCCGCTGCGGCCCGTCTCGACGCAGCTTACCAGCGTGGCGCCGCTGCCGCAGAAGGGGTCGAGCACCCATCCCCCGGGCTTCGTGAAGAACTCCAGGAAGTCGGCGACCATTTCTTCGGGGTACCGGGCCGGGTGAAGCTCGGTGTTGCGGTTCCGGTAGTAGCGCCGCGAGTCGCAGACGAACCAGGACTTGGTGCGCTTGATCCACTCGCGCCCCGAAAGGTCGTTGAGGTCACCGGTGTTCTGCTTCTTCTCCCTGGGAGGTTTCTCAGGGGCACCCTCGCCACGACTGAACGGGGGTCTGTGCGCCATCTGCTCATCCCGCTACGGCTGTATTTCGATCCCGTGATTCGGTGAAAACGGGCCAGGTTCGCGCCTGGCCCGGCGGTTCGGCAGACCCGTGGCGACTGGGGCAGCGGCTATTCCTCGTCGCTCTTCTCCGGGTCGCCGAAGCCCTCATCTTGGTCATCATCCAGGGTGAAGTCATCGAGCGGCGGCAGGCTCAACTCCTCGACCTCATTCTCATCGTCCTGCTCAGCTGGCGGCTTGCCGAACAATGCGCCGGCCATGTTCGGAGCCACCATGACCACGCGGGGCTTTGAGCCCTCATGCGGCCCGACGATGCCCCTGCGCTCCATCATGTCGATGAGGCGGCCGGCCCGGGCATAGCCCACCTTGAACCGCCGCTGGATCATGGAGACGCTGGCCTCCTGTTCCGAGATCACATATTCGGCGGCGGCGGCGAACAGCTCGTCACTGGCCTCCATCTCGCCCGAGAAGTCCTCTTCGTCCTCAGGGACCTCGGGGATGATGTCGAACCGCGGCTCGCCCTGATCTCTCAAATGCCGCACCACACGCTCGATATCCTGCCGTTCCACGAACGCGCCCTGAATGCGGCGCGGCTTGCTGGCGTCGAGAGGCGCATAGAGCATGTCGCCGCGGCCGATGAGGCGTTCCGCGCCCTGACCGTCGAGAATCGTCCGCGAGTCATGCAGTGACGCCACCGCCAGTGCGACGCGAGAGGGGATATTCGCCTTGATGTTGCCCGTGATCACCTTGACCGAGGGTCTCTGGGTCGCGAGAACCAGGTGAATGCCGGTCGCGCGCGCAAGCTGGGCGAGGCGGCAGATGGAGAACTCGAACTCCGCCCGGCCCTGCATCATCAGGTCCGCGAGCTCGTCGATGATGATGACCACGTGGGGGAGAGGGTCGAACTCATCCACCACGTGCTCCTTGGGCATGGATGCGAGATCATTGTACTCCGCGAGGTTCACCACACCCTTGAGCGCGAACTGGTCATAGCGCTTCTCCATCTCGCGGATGGCCTTGCGCAGGACGTCCGCCGCCTGCTTCACGCTGTGCACCACTGGCGCCATGAGATGCGGGATGCCGTCGTATACGGCAAGCTCAACGCGCTTGGGGTCCACCATGATCAGGCGGACTTCGTCGGGCGTGGCGCGCATGAGCAGGCTGACGATGAGGGAGTGCAGACAGACGCTCTTGCCCGCTCCGGTTGCCCCGGCGATGAGCATGTGAGGCATGGCTGCAAGATCGGCGACCACGGCTTTCCCGGCGATGTCGCGGCCCAGTGCGAAGGCCAGCTTGGACGGATGGCGCTGGTAGCTGTCGGTCTCCAGGATGGCCCTGAGGCCTACTGTCGCCCGGGTGGGGTTGGGTACCTCGATGCCGATCGCGGACTTCCCGGGGATCGGCGCTTCGACCCGCACATCCACCGCCGCCAGGGCCATGGCCAGGTCGTCCGCCAGGCGCACCACCTGGTTGACCCGTATGCCCCGTTCCGGCTCCACCTCGTAGCGCGTTAGCACCGGCCCGCGCTCGTAGTGGGTGACCTTAGCGGTGATGTTGAAGCTCTCCAGCGTGTCCTCGAGCTTGATGATCTGTTCCGCCGCCTCTTCCCGCATTTCGGCGCTCTCCACGCAATCGTCCACCTCACTGAGCATGGAGACGGATGGCAGCGCGAACAGGTCGGAGTTGCGCAGGAGAGCCGGCTGGCCCTCGGGTGCTCTGCGCGACGAGGATGGGATGCGGGCTTTCCGGCGCTTCGGCCGAGAAGGTTCGGGCATCGGCGGCATCTCGGCCTCGGGCGGCTCTTCGCCATCTGGGGCAGCAGCCCGGGCGATCACCGGCTCCGGATCGGGCACGGGAGAAGGCATCGCCGCGTCTTCGTCAAGGTCCACTCTGGGCCGGCGCGGCTTCTTCTCCTTCGGCGCCTTCGGCGGCGCGGGAGGTCGCACGACCCGGGGCTTTTGGGATGCTTCGCGGGCCTTGGTCCGCACGTAGTTGCCCCCGTTCGCAACGCTGACACTCAGCGAAGACAGGAGTTCGCGGGTGGTGCACTGGCTCAGAAGCACCACGGCCAGCAGCACCATCCCCACCACGATGATGTAGGCTCCGGG
>JAGPGE010000077.1 GCA_018056145.1 Armatimonadota bacterium | reverse complement strand
CGAGCTTGAAGTTGTCCGGATGCGAAGGGCACAGCCACGCGCGCTCTTCGCCGTTGGCGCGGGCCTGCAGGCGACCCTCCTCCCGCAACTTGTCCACGAACTCCTTCGGCGCGTTGGACAGATTCCAATTCACCTTCCACGGGTGAACCTCAATCCCGTACTTCTTGCCGGCCTCCACTGCCTGGGCGATCTGGTCGCCCTTTTCCTCGAAGGTGCGGGAATGGGGCAGGTACTCGCTGTCGTAGTGGGCCACGCCCGCCCACCACATGTTCGGCACAACCGCGTTGAAATTGGCCTCGGACAGCAGGCGCATGGCCTCGTCCCAGCTGCCGCAGTCGCCGGTGCCCGAATGGTTCCACACCGCCCGGAACTCGCCATCCCGTGAGGTGTGGGCATGCTGGTAGGCTTCCGACAGCGCGGTTCTCATAGCCGCCGCCCTGTGCAGGACTTCCGGGTACGCCCCGGCCGCGAGTGCATCGGTAGCCGCCTGCTTCTCCTGGTCTGCGACGCCAAGCAGCCGCCGAATCTCAGCGGTCGCCTTCACCTTGTCGGCCATGGTCCGCAGGTACTCTTCAAGAGCCGCGCGGTCCCGGAAAGGCCCAATGGTGGCGGCGGTGGTGAGGGCCTTCGACGCGGCTTCCTTCCAGGCGTCCGGCACGAAATGCCCCACGAGCGCCAGCACCAGCAGCCGCTTGTTCTCATTGTCCGCGCTGGTGAGGATATGCCCGATGTACGCGCCGTTCTCACCCACCACAACCGCGGGCTCTCCCCTCTCCCCCTCACGATCCTGCCACCAGCCGACCGTCTGCACGCCCGGTCCCAGCCTGGGCAGATTCACATTCCATGAGTCCTGCGCCACCGTCGCCGGGACTCCCGGCAACGCTTCCTGGTCAAACACGATGTCCGCGAACTGGCCTTCGCGCCCCCGGCCCTTGTAAGTCAACGGCCCAACTCCCAGCATCGCCGCAAGCTCCTGGCGGATGCTGTACACCATCAGCACTTTCCCGCCCGCCGCCACGTACTTTTCGATGGCCGCCACCGTCTCATCGTTCATCCCCGGGTTGTACGGGAACACCGCCAGTTTCTGAGTGCTCAGCACTCCCGAGGCTACATCCTTCTCACTGAATGATCCGTACGGCACCCCCATGGCCGACAGCCAGCCTCCCCAGTCCTCCGCACACTGCTGGACGGTCCCTCCTTCGGGGCCTTCCGCATCGCCTTTCACGACCGCGATGTCCTCGGTCCGCGCGTGAAGATTGTCGATGGCGCAGAACGTGTCCGCTGCCTTGCCCTGCCAGGCGCAGACACGGATGGTGTCCACGCTCGCCCAGCCACCGGGTTTGTCCTCGCTGCCGAATTCGGCTTTGCCAAGCACTACCCGGTTCCAGCCCTTGTTCGGGTTGAAACCACGGCCGTACCAGCCTGCAGCCGAATGGAAGTAGATCGTGCAGTTGCGGATCGGCGCCGGGTCCTCGCAGTAGAAGTCGAACACGATCGAGCCGTAGTTGGTGAGGTCCAGATTGACCTTGCGATCGTAAACCGCCCGCGGGTTGTTGCTGCTTTGGGCATAACGCGGGAGCGTGAAGTTGCAGGGCATCTTAAGGGCCGTTTTGCCGCCATCTTCTGTTTCGCGAGCGATCAGCTCGGCAGGCTCAGAACTCTCCGCCTGAACCCACGCCGCCCTTGCCGCGGCAACGTCGGCATACTCGAAATCGTCAATGATCAGCACGGTCGCGGGGAATCCGCAGGCACAAGTCACGGCAGCCACCACCAGCACCATGGTTCGCATGGGAACGCACCCTCCTGTACGACCGACCTGTGATGGTGCAGCGCGAAAGGCAACTCAGCCGATGTGTGCGGTTGCCTTCATGAAATACTCCCGCCATTTCGGCAGGCCCGTCTCGATGGGTTCGATGTCCGTCAGTTCGTACTCCAGCGCATAGTAGCCCGTGTAGCCGATGCTCTCCAACGCCTCCACAACCCAGGCCACATCCACATCGCCCTCGCCGAGATGGCAGCGCTCGAACTTGTCGCCCACCCAGCGGCCATCCTTGATGTGCACGTGGACAATGTGGTCCTTGAACGTCTCGAAGGCCTCGCGGTAATCGACCTTGCCGTGAAGCAGGTTGCACGGCTCATACAGGACGCCGAAAAAGCGGCTGTCCACATCCACGCACAGCCGCTTGCACAGGTCGGGGTTGCCCGCAATGCTCCCCGCGTGGTTCTCCATCCCCAGGTAGATGCCCTTGGACGCCGCGTAGACCGCGGACTGCCGGAACGGCCTGACCAGGTGCTTCACCAGGTCCCGGGCGTCGCTCTCACCCGGCAAGACGCGGATCGACCGGGCGCCGAAACGCGTCGCGAGATCGATGGTGCGGGTCATGCCCATCATCTCGGTGTGCCGGGCCTGGCGGTCGGCGTTGGCGAAATCCCGGCCCGGGTAGGTGCCCAGGTTGGCGATCCTCGCACCGTACTTCGCCGCCGTGGCCTCGATGTCTTTCGGCTTCACTTCCTGCGGGTTGACGGAGAAATGGGGAGACCTGCCCCATAGATCGATGTTTGTAAACCCGCAGTCGGTGAGAATGTGGATCGTGTCATCCAGGCTGCGTTCCCGCAGTGGGTAGCTGCAAGTTGACACTCGGGACATATCCATCGAGAGACTACCTCCAGGTTTGCGCCGGCGACACCGGCGGCCTGCAACTGGGACGAAGCAAACGCGTTCAAGCTCGCTGGTTACGGGTCAGATCACACGAGCCACTGTGTCTGCGCCCGTCATTATAGCCTGCCCCCGCGGCAGGCGGTAGAAGGTTTGGCCTCAAGTTGCGATGCAGGGGGAGGAATCGCGCCCTCCCACCGCGCATATTCGCAGCCGAAGCCGCCTCCTGTGGGGCGAACGGAAGGGGACCTGCGCGATGCCGGTACGTCTGGTCATGCTGGGCCTATCACATTCACACTCTCACGGCAACGCAAGAGCCGCGGCGATGGTGGACCAGGTGGAACTCGCTGGCGTCTGGGACGCCGACAGCCAGCTTGCCCGGCGCCGTTGCGCCGAATGGGCCGACTACCACCCGAACCTGGCGATCTTCGGTTCTCTCGACGAGGCCCTGAGCGCCGACCGCATCGACGGCGTCATCGTGGACGGTCAGGTGCCGGAGAATCTGAGCCTCGCCCTTGCGGCCGTTGAGCACAGGAAGCACGTGCTCCTCGAGAAGCCCGCCGGGCTGGCGATGGAACCCTTCGTGGAGCTGCACCGCATGGCTTCCGAGCGCCAGCTGCGCGTCCAGATGGGCTACATCATGCGCTACAACGCGGGCTTCGAGCTGATCCGCCGCCTCCGTGACGCTGGGGCCCTGGGCGACATCGTGTCCATTCGCGGCCGCATCTCCTGGGAACGCGCATCCTACGATCACCACATGCCCCAGATCGGCAGACTCCCTGGAGGGATGCTGTTCGAACTGGGTTGCCACTACCTGGACCTGATCCTGGCGCTCCTGGGCCGCCCGGAAACCGCCACTGGGTTCTTCGGCCGCCACCATGATCCCGCTCGCAGGTACACTGACAATGCCCTCGCGGTGCTGAGATACGACCGCGCCTTCGCCACCATCGAGACCTGCGCCATGGAGTCGGGTGCCCTCCAGAATCGCAGCTTCGAAGTCTACGGCACAACCGGGACCGTGGTGATTCAGCCCCTGGAGCCGCCCGAGGTCATGCTGCACCTGGACCAGCCCTGGGAGCAGTACCGCCAGGGCTGGCAGAGCGCCCCGATAAACCCCCTACCTAGGCACATTAGGGACCTTTGCGAGTTCGCCGACTGCATCCGCGGCCGCAAGGAGCCGGACTTCGCGCCAGGGCACGATCTCGCAGTCCAGGAGACACTCCTGGAGATGTGCGACGCCGACCACTGACATCTCTACCGCGGGAACCAAATGTCCTGCGTGATGTTCTGGCCATGCGGCACGCCGATGCCCTCGGCATACGGCCATCCCGGCGGCTGCGTGAACGCGGCCGTGGATATCTGCGACGAGCACTTCCGGCCGTCGGCAAGCTCGAGTTCTATCCAGAACCGCCGCACCTTGAAGTAATCGCGGCCCGGATTGCGCAGTTCGAACTTGTTGCGGAACCCCAGCGTCGCGATGGCTTCCGGCGTCAGCGGCACTTCCACGTTCTCAGCCCAGACGTTCTGGGTCTCCTGCCCGCCTGCCGGCGCCATATTGCCCAGGTCCACACCATTCAGCACAGCGAAGCTACCGTACTGGTCCCCCGTGCCCGACAGCCCCATGCCGTCGTACCGCAGCCACCCCCGTTTCGCCGCCCGAAGATCCTCCACCGTCAGCCCGGCCACCGGGTGCGGACCGGGTTCACGCCGGTACAGATCGATGTCGCCCTCGAGCCGCCGGCTAAGCAGCGGGTTCAAGGTCTCCAGCACCGGATCAGCCCAGCCCGCCCAGTCACCCGAGGAATCGTCGCCCTCGCCCACATCGGCGATAAGCTTCAGGCGCACCTTCTGCCCGGCCCAGCGGGACAGGTCGGCTTCGAATGGCGCCCAGACGTGGTCGATCAGCACCATGCGCGCTGCCACGGTCTCCATACCCGCTTCATCGATGACCGCCAGCTTGTACAGGATCCCGTCGCCCGGGTCACTCCCGTCACCCTTGCAGACATAGGCCCGGAATGCAGAGGCTGGGGCCGCCGGCAGTTGCACCGGCTCATACTCTACGAAGACGTAACCCACCCCGCCGATGTAGGGCGGGTGCATAAGGTGACCGGCCCGATTCTCCTGCCCTGCCGTCCGGGTGCCCCAGCTTACGCTGGCCCGGGTCTCGCCGAACTCTCCGGTCTCGGGCTGCCCGCGCAGCGCCATTCCCACCTGCCAGCGCTCAGGGACCTCGGCGACCTTCACATTGCCCATGCCCACGGTCATGCCGGCCTCGATCGTCTGCGCAAGCTCGCCCGCACTGAGGCGAATCAGAACGATCTCCGCGCTCTCCCCTTCCGGCTCACCCAGGTCGAACGAAACTGTCTCCCACTCACCGGGCGCGAGGTTCACGGTCCTGGAGACCTCGCCCAGTGTCGCGGTCACAGTACGCGCCGAAGGCAGATTGCTCCGCAGGCGCAAGTTGAGGGTGTTGCCGTCCAGCGCGAGTTCACTCTCGGCCAGTGGAACAACGGTGAAGTCAATCCACTTGCCCTCGAACTCCCGCCAGACCCGGTCGCCAATCTTCGCATCCGCCGGGATACGCAGTTCGTGAGCCCGCGCGCCGCGCACTGTCACGGTCTCGCCCGGCACCACCTCATCCCGCTCGCAGGCCAGGTCTCCGCCGCCTGCCGCGCCGGTTTCGACAATGTAGCTGAACGCGCCCTCCACTGGCATGACATACGTCAGCCCCCTTGACTTGCGCACCTCGGCGGGGCCGATCTCATTGCGCTCGTAACCCAGCGCGGTGGCTCGCACCCCATCCACCGCGAAGCCGCACTCGGCGTTTTCGTAAGGGATCAGCTCGTACTTACCGCCCTCAAGGGCCCGACAGATCCCGATGCCGTTCCCGCCGGCCTTCTCGAACCGCATGAACTCGCCCCGTCCGTCGACATAGAGGTACGCGGGCGTGACCGCGTAGTCGCACCTGTGCCCGCGCGGGTCTTCGCTGCGCACCTCGATCTGCCCATCACTCGTCCAGCCCACATACCCGGCGGGCGGCAAGTCCAGCTTGCGGCCGTACGCTGTTACCTTCATGCGCTCGGTGCGGCTCCCATTGACCGCCGTCACCGTGCCGTCCGAATACCGGGTTACGATCTGTGAACGCTCGAAGGCCCCCGACGCCACGGCGCGGGAAGTGTCCAGCAGGCTGCCATCCGCGTCCGCATACCGAATCTCTTCGGCGCTCGCCAGGCAGTACCGGCTGTGAAGCTGCTGGAGCATGTAGTAACTGCGCAAGGCGTTTTGGTACCCGCCCTCGAATGTGAGGAACCCCGGGTGCCCGAAAGCCACGGTTGCCGCCAGGAAGCGGTCCACCCAGGCATCCCGCTCCTCTTTCGTGATCCCCGGCGAATCGTCTCGCCCGTAGAACATCTCCGGATTGCCCATGCCGAAGTTGCAGCACAAATCGTGCAGCTTCCGCAGGTCGAAGTCCACCAGCCAGGGCTTGGTGGTCTGAGTGTACCGCTGGTCCTGGCCGTAATTACCGTCGGTGAGGCCACAGTACAGAAAATGGTTGTTGCCCTCCGAATACACCGGCCCGTCCCAGGCCGCCTTCTGCAGCAGCATGATCTCGCCATAGCTGTAGAAAACTGCGCCGAAAGTGCCCGCCCCCGGCACACGGTAGTCATAGTCCGTGCGGCTCCAGGGAGTGACCGCCGTGTGTACATCGCAGTACGCCGTGCTGAACTCGTACTTCCTCTCGTTGATCGGAGACAGCAGCTCACAGTACTCCACCGCCCGCGCGGGCTTGGGTGCATAGCATCTCGCCCACGCGTGCTGCAGCTGGTTGTCCGGGGTGCGCCCCACAATGTCCGTGCTCCAGTACTCGTTCACAGGAGCAAAATCCGTGAAGTTGTTGTAAGGCCCATACACGAACCCAAGTTCGTCCTGCATCACCCGGGCGTAATCATATGCGCCTTGGTCGCCGCCCTTGCCCGGCGCGGCCTTGGTGCGGAATGTGAAGCTCTCACCGCCGTCGCGCCACATGGTCTCGTGGTCGGTCACTACCACCTGGGTCATCCCGTAACGGTGCACCCGGCGCCAGTAAGCCTTGTCACTCTCCCGGTTGCCTGCCCCGTGAGCGCGCCAGACCCGGGTGCCAGTTACGTGCTTCCAGGGCGAGACAGGGTTGTCCACCGTGGGCAGCATCTCTTCGTAACGCGGCGAGACGGTCAGGAAGAACCGCTCGTAACAGTCGTTGCGCTCTCCGTTGGTCTTCGGGATGTAACGCGTTCCCCCGTTGTAGACCACCTTGCCATCCTTCAAGCTGTTCTCGCTGAAAGGCGTCGAGGCATTGGACAGGTACCAATCAGTGTTGCCAGTCACGAACAGCGGTTCGTCCGCCGTGCCGGAGACCACCACCGCCGGCCTGCCCGCGTCGCAAGTGTAGAAGGGGTTGGTCACCAGCCGCGCATTGTCCAGGCCCTGCGCGTAGCCGTAACGCACTTCGGCAACATTCCCACCGCGCGCCACCGTGTCGATCACCAGCGACTTGCTCCAAAGTCGCCATGTGTACTCAACCTCCGCCGAGACACCCCCCTCCGCATAGCGCCAGCGGGACACCACCTTGTCTCCGTCCAGCCGGCTTTCGAGATGCTCGCGGGTCGCAGGGAGGACCGTCTTCCCGCCCGCATCCAGCCGCGCGCCGCCTTCGACGCAGGGCTGGATCACCGCGCCCCCGTTCCACTGTGCGGTGACATCGCTCCAAGTGCCCGTCTCCGGCCGAAGGCGGTAGATGAGCCGGCCATCATCGCCCGCATACTCGAACACGAAGGCCTCTCCGTCCTGCCGGACGCTGGTTGTGAACTGATCTGTCACGTTCGAGGGCAGGATCGTCTGGGGTCTGGTCGGGAAGGGGAGCTTACCCGGCCCGGTATTCGCGCCTGGGTCCTGCCCCGGGAACAGGTCGATGCCCCGCTTCGCCCGTGGCGCGAAGTTCAGCGGCTCGAACTTCTCGGTGAACACCGCCAGGTTGTCCAGGTAGATGAACCGGTCCGCCTTGTTCAAGCCCCCCGTGATCGTGAAGCCCGTGAACTTCGCCCCGGCCTTCACCCGCTCGATCTGCTCGGGAGTCAGCCGCCTGTGGCACAGGAACCACTCGCGCCAGCGCACGGTGATGAGATGCACCCGGATGGGGTTCCCGGCATTGTCCTCGAAATCCACGAAGACGTTCACCCGCGGCGTGGTGGTGTCCGATACCCACGCCCAGTTGTTCCCGTAGATCCACATGGTCACCGCGTCGAAGCCCCCGGCGATGGTTATCGGCTCCGGTGGAAGCATGCGCACGGTCGGGCTGTTTCCCGTGGCCCGGTACGTGAGCTTCGCCACGTAATCGCCCCAGATCTGCTCCTCCCGGGTGCGCTCGAAGGTGGCCTCGGCGTTCTCGGTCTCCACGCGCCAGCCCGTCATATCCTCGAAATCCACCAGCGGCGGGTTATCGTCCTCCATCCGCCCTGCCCAGTCCAGTTCGTACGGGCGCTTGCCCACGTTCTCACCCTCCTGAGCGAACGCACACGCGGCGATGAGTGCAAGGATCATCCATTTCATGCCTGTTCACCGTCCCGGGCCGCGATTGGCCCCTGATCGCCCTCTTTCATCTTGGTTCCCCGGCGCTTGCCAGAAGTCCTTCGCGGGAAGGCCAACGGACCGGGGACGGTGAATACCGGGTCAGTTCCCAGTCCGTCCGGATGGAGTTGGCGACATTGACCGAGGAGACTTCCCGAGTCGGGCTTTTCGGAGTAGGCAATGAACTCCGCCGCGACCAGGGCGTGGGGCTCGTGGCCCTGCGCGCGCTTGTGGGCGAGGGCCTGCCGCCGCATGTCCAGACTTCCGAAGCACGGACCGCCGGGATCAGTCTCCTGGCAGACCTGAAGGGCCTCGACGCCGCAGTCATCATCACCGCGGCGGATACTCGCGCGGAGCCCGGCACGGTGACGGTCGTGAATGCCGCCGAGCTTGGGGACGCCGCCGCACCGGCAACCGACCTTCCCGGAACCCTCGCCGACCTCCTGGACGTGGGCGCTCTCGCGTTCCCCTTGCCCGACCTGTGGTTCGTGCTGGTACAGCCAGCGGAGGACTTGCCCGGAACGGGGTTGTCTCTCCCAGTCGGGCAGGCCGTGACGCAAATGGTTGCGCGGGTCCGCGAGATCATCGGGCGTCTCGCGTAACCAGAGCGCTCGCCGACCGTTCGTCGTTGCCTTTCGGACTGACCGCGTCGATACGCGCTCCGGAACGAAGCGCTGGGCCCCATCCGGCCCAGCCGTTAGCCCGAAGTCACGTGGTGCGGGCATCCCTCGCGCCGGGCGCTGCCTGTCCGGGGCCCTGTGCGCTGGACGACGCGCACATCCCGCACCTGACTCCTGGTTCGCCGCCCGCAGCCTGCAGAAGGGCGGGAACCTGTGCCCCTCCAGCCGTCCGTGATCGCCTTCCGAAGGGGCCGCATGGGGAATCGGCCCGCAGGGATGAGGGGCCCCATCCGGCCCAGCCGTCCGACGCCGGATCACCTCGCCAACAACACGATGCGCGGCAGGGGATTGCCCTGCCGCGCATCGGCCACTCCCGTCTTCCCCCGGTAACTCTACCCGGCGACCATGAGATACCCCAGGTGGAACTCATGCCCCTCGCTCAGCTCATGCCGCTTGTCGGTCACCGTGATCTTGAGCGTATGCTCGCCGGGCTCCAGTCCAGTCCCCAGCGAGATGGAATTCTGCCGGTTGAACCGGTAGATCGGCCCGCAGGAGACGTCCTTCTCCCCCACCGGCTTGCCGTCGATCTCGCACGAAATGATCCCGCCGTTCATCCGCAGTTCGTAGTAGATCGCCACCATCGTTCCCGTGAACTTGATCTCAATGGATGTCCCCGGCTCCGTCGCCAGGATCGAACCGTCTCTGAAGTTTCCGCCGGGTTCGTTGATCTTCCAGCCTTCGCCCGCCGCGGGGACTACTGGAATGAGGCGCGCGGTGGCGTAGAAATCAGTGACCTTCGGCGCTGGCAGTTCGGCCGGCGGATCGACCGCTTCCGTCAGCGCCATCTGCTTCTTCAGGAAGGTGGCCAGCGTGGCCGCGTAGATCGCGTGCCCCCAGTCACCGGGGTGGACCTTGTCCTCGGCGAGGATGTCCCAGTCGATGAACCCCGGGTCAACCACCGCGCGAATCGACCTCTGGAAGTCCACGGTGGGAATGCCGTAGTAATCCGCAACCGCTTGGTGGCGGTGCGTCGGCACCTGCAGCGTGTGGGCGGTGGTATAGGTGAAGACAATCGCCGGCTTCTTCTCGCGCATCCAGCACTGGCGAACGATGCCCTCCATCGTTGACATGACCGCCTCGTCCTGCGCGCCATTGTCATTGACCGCGAACTCGACGAAGACCAGGTCCGGATCGAACTGCAGCACATGTTTCTCCAGGCGGAACACGCCCAGGTACGAGCCGGTGCCGCCGATTGCCGCGTTGACTTCCCGGATCTCACAATCCTTGAACTTCTTCTTCAGCCAGGCCGTGGTGAAGGGCCGCCAGCCGTTCTGCGCGGTGATCGACCCACCGATATACGCCACCGTCACCGGGCCGCCGGCTCGGCATTTGTCGAAGAAGCTCACGAGGTTGGTCATTGGGCTGGCCCCCTCGGCCGCCTGCTCCTGGGCCAGGAGCCCGGCGGCACTCATCATCAACACAGCAGTCAGCAAGAGTCTCATTAGACGATCCTCCAGTCGGGGGGACGCCCCGGGCGCTCACAGTGCGAACAGTCTGTTCTCAGAGGGCATCGACAACACCTGCGAGAAATGGGGTGTGAACACCGCCGGCCCGATCTCCGTGGGCCGCAGGATCACGAAGTCCGCGAAATGCGGGGCATTGAAGGCCACATACGCCAGCCCGAAACGCGCTACGTTGAACTCCACCTCCATCGCGAAATCCGGGAACGCCACCGGTCCCGTATCCGCCTGGTACATATTACGCAGGTCACTGACGTTCATAGTCTTGACCGGGTACTCCAACTTGCACCGGAAGCGCCCGGCCGGGTCTTTGATGACAGTCGTGGCTGTGATGGCGCGCCCTGCCAGGGTCGCCTGCACGACCTGCGCCGGCTCATCAAGCGCCTTTGCAGGCGAGCGCGTGATCTGCATGTATACCCGCTCGAAGCGGCCGGCGACGGGACCGACATCCGGCTGACCGTCCTCGGAGCGCGCGTGGGTCCGGATGATCGAGTACTGCGATGCGTTGAACACGCCGCAAAAGTCGTAATTCGGGCTGCGGAAGAGGTTCATTTCGGCGAACGTGTCCTCACTCTTGCATGAGGCCGCGAGGTAGAACACTTCCTCCTCTGCCGTTCCCAGGTCCGTCAGCGAGACCACGCACTCCACCTGGATGCGCGCATTGTTCTCTCTGCCGTGGGTCACAAATGTCACGAAGGATCGTCCGAAGTCAGTTGCTTCCAAGATCGCCATTCCTTCCTGCCTGTCGGGCAGATCTATCCCTTCTCCGGCGGGAATTGCAGGAGCCCGAATCCGGTGGCGGCATCCAGCACCCGGACGCCGCTCATGCCCGTAATCTCGAGCACGATAATCTCAAGGATGTGCCAGGCAACGATCCCGGCGCGGATACAGCCCGAACGCGCCTCCTCACCCCGGCCGAAAGCCGCGTGCATGTGGAGTTTCGGTGCCCCGCTCTCATTGGGAAAGATCGTCCCCACGGCCGCCGCCTCGTGCACACCACTGAGCAGCGCCACCATCGGCTCCGGCGGCAGCTTGTCCCCCTCGCGCGGTCCCACCACGAACCGGCTAGCATCGTCCGCGCCGCCCACCATCACCGCGACTCCCTGGGTGACGCCATGCTCCGCAAGGAATGCTTCCAGCGTGTCCGGCATCCGCTCGCCGTGTTCCAGCCTCAATGCGAACACCCGGCCGATGCGTCCCTCCGCATACTGCATGAGTAGCCTCCGTCAAGGGCCTTCGCGGAAAACGTCCCCGGTCTCTCGGTCCCATTCGCCAAACAGGGACGGCGCCCCTTCAAGGCGCCGTCCCTGCGCATGCATCTCACGGCTGTCACGTCTATCCCCCCGGGTTGAACCCTCCGCCCGGCGCCATCCCGCCGCCGCCCGGGTTGAAGCCCCCGCCACCAGGAACCATCCCACCACCGGGCATCATCCCGCCGCCCGGCATCATCCCGCCGCCCGGCATCATCCCGCCGCCCGGCATCATCCCGCCGCCCGGCATCATCCCGCCCTGCTGCATCTCCAACCCCTTCTGGTTCCAGCCGTACGGCGTCTCCGCAACCTTCTGGAAGGTGTTGCCCTGCAGGCGATACGCGCACAGCAGACCATCCTGGGCGATCAGAATGTTGCCCTGAGGGTCAATCAGCATCGCCACGCCGCCATTCATGTTGAGCATCATCTGCGGCATCATCCCGGGCATCATCCCCCCGCCTCCTCCTGGCATCATTCCCCCTCCACCAGGCATCATCCCACCGCCGGGAACCATCCCACCGCCTCCGGGGGCGAACTGGCACCATGCGGGTACACAAAGCAACGCAAGCAACCCAACCACGCCGGCCGTCTTCATCGTCTTGCTCCCCTTTCCCTGCATTCCCTGCACGCTCGCCTCCTGCAACCACCCTATCGGCGCTGCAGGCTAATCCCGCACTCGGGGCGTCACTCATTCGCCGGCTGAACCACATCCATCACGGCCTCGGGCTCCCTGGGCTCTTCGAAATACGCGTATGGCGCCTGGGCGATCCGCTGCAGGTTGTTGCCCTGCAGGAGGAAAACCGTCAACTGCCCGTTCGCCGCCACGAATACATGCCCCTGGTTGTCCACGGCAATAGCGACCCCTCCGCCATCGCCGAAGTCCATGGGGCCGAAGTCACCGGGGAACATTCCGCCTCCGGGGAACATTCCGCCTCCGGGCATCATCCCACCACCGGGCATCATCCCACCGCCGGGCATCATCCCACCACCGGGCATCATCCCACCACCGGGCATCATCCCACCAC
>JAGPGE010000792.1 GCA_018056145.1 Armatimonadota bacterium | reverse complement strand
TGCGGACAGCACTACTTCCGCATCGCCGCCGGGGACTCCCTGGCCGCTAACAATGACCGCGGCGACGGGTATGTCCCGGTGCGGGTGCTCCCGGAGCGCGAGGAGAGGGAATCAGACGAGAACATCTGGTACCTGACCGACTCACTGCACACTGAAGACGAGGAGATCGGGAACCCGGAGGGCAGCTTTTTCATGTGCCGGTACTGCGGAAGTCTGCATGACCGCGAACCGGCGCAATGCTTAAGCGAGAAGTGCGGGCGGAAGGGGCCTTTCGTGCGCATGCGGGGGTTCTTCGGCGAGCCGACGACCTGCGCGGCGTGCGGTGCGCCGAACTGGTCGGCGGCGAAGACGATCTCGGGCACCCGCAGCGCGGTGGTGCAGGACGTGATGGTGCTGGCCCAGTCGATGCTCACGGCCATGCAGGAGCCGGCGATGCGCAAGCTCCTGGTGTTCGCGGACAACCGCCAGGACGCGGCCTTCCAGGCCGGATGGATGGAGGAACGGTCGAAGCGCCTGAGGCTGCGGCACCTGCTGTACCGTTTGCTTGAGGACGAGCCGGACCGCTGCTGGGGGCTGGAACCGCTGACGATGCGCCTGCTGGACATCGCCCAGGAAGAGGGGGTTTTGCCCTACAGCGTGCACTTCGACGAGGCGCTGGTGAAGCGGGTACGGTGGTTCCTGCTGCAGGAGTTCGCGTCCATGCGAGAGCGCCGCGGCAGCCTGGAGACCCTGGGCCTCGCGCGGGTGAGTTACGCCGGGCTGGAGCCTGCGGCGGATCCTGAGTTCTTCGGGAAGTGGGCCGTTGCATTCGGCATCAGCGCCGATGAACTGGCGTCGGTGGTCCGCCTTCTCCTGGACTACTACCGCCGCCGGGGCGCGTTGTCGGACCCGCTCCTCAAGCACTGGTGGAGCGACCGGGACCGCGATGTACGGGAGGGCATCATCCAGGTCCCGGAGCAGTGGAACCCGCTTGCGCTGAGTAAGATGAAGACCTCCCGCGGGAGCCTCACAAAGGGCCTCTTGGCAGCGAACGGGGCGTCCGGTGCGCAGGAGATCGTGCGAAAGTCCGTCCCATCCGGCGCCGATCACTGCGACGAGTTCCTGGGGGAGCTCTGGGACTGGCTGGTGGACCGGGAGCGTCGTTTCATCGTGCCCGTCGAGCTGACCACTCGCAGCCGCGGAAGGATCAAGAAGGTGGACGCCGGCGCTACCTTCCAGATCAACCATGAACTGGTAGGCATTGAGCACGCGCGGGACCGGTATGTCTGCGACACCTGCGGACAGGCACAGTCGTCGTTCACCCCGACGGGGTGCTGCCCCGCCTACCGGTGCAAGGGGAAGACATCCCTCCAGGCCCGGGACGAGGAGCACTTCGCGGTGGCGTTGTACACGAGGCTCCCCTTCGTACCTCTGCGTACCCGTGAGCACACGGCCCAAGTGAGCAAGGACGATCGGCATGAGATTGAGGAGGAGTTCAGGAAGGAAGACGGTCGCGTGAACTGCGTCGTCTGTACGCCCACGCTGGAACTGGGTGTGGACATCGGTAAGCTCGAGATGGTCTTGATGCGCAATGTGCCCCCGACGCCGGCGAACTACGCCCAAAGAGCCGGCAGGGCCGGGCGCAAGCACAGGATTGCGGTGGTTTTCACGTACTGCAGCGGCTCTCAGCACGACCGCCACTTCTTCGACGATCCGCCGAAGATGATCAGCGGGGGCATCCGGGTCCCGGCATTCAGCATGTCCAATGCGCCGCTGATCCGCAAGCACGTTCACTCGGCCGTTCTGACCGCGCTACGGAAGGGGGCATCCGCAGGCGCGATCGAGGCTTTGACGGAGGCATTCCCACCATTCGTGTGGGCCTATTTCGGCCAATGGGTCGGGAGTGGCGACCAGAAGCAGTTCAAGTACTTGCCGGAGCCCGTCCGCGTGACGGGACTGACCAAAATTGCACAGTCCCGCAGCGCCCTCCTCTGCGCTGACCTCCAGCGGATCTTCCATGGCACGTGGCCCGCGGACGACCAATATGCAGTGAGCCCTGAGACTCTCAGCGCCTACCTCCAGGAGATGGGCGTCAGACTGCAGGCCCACATCGATGGGCTCTATCAGCAGGTCTCAGCATATCGCGCGCAGGTCGCACGTCTGAATCGGATCGAAGTCGAGGAGGACCTGCAGCTGAGCGAGCAGGATGTGCGTGAACGCGAACGGTACCGGGCGGCCATCAATGAGCTTCAGGCGGAGAACCAGGAGAACTACTCGCTCTCGTATCTCAGCAATGACGGGTTCTTCCCGGGTTACGCGATGGGGCGGGAGAGTTGCCTCGCACGCTGCCTCGATCCATACAAGGAGTACTCGCGGGCGGCCGCGGTAGCGCTGCGGGAGTTCACGCCGGCAACCTGGACCTATGCCGATGGCCGTATCTTCCGCGTCACGCGGGTGGACTTCAGCCGGCTGCTGCCGGGAGAGACCGACCAGGCGCGTGCACTCGCGCACAAGGAACTCCGGCTGGACAACACGACCGGGGCACTCGAGGTGGTGGGTGAGACTTCTTCGGAAGGTGGCAACTTCACCCAGGTCTCGTCGCTGCTGCTGGGTGCGGTGGAGTTGCGCGTTGCGCAGCGCATCGACGACACTCGCGACGCCCGGCGAAGCGTACCCTTTGACATCCGCGGAAAGGTGCTGGATCGGCACGACGGTGGGTGGAAGGGACGAGTCGGCGCGTACAACATCGCCTGTTACACAAACGCACGCGTCCTGCTTGTGAACCTTGGCCCGGTCGGCGGTAACCCGCTGTCGGGCTTCCCGATCTGCCCAAAGTGTGGGGCCGCCCGAAGCCCGTATGCTTCCCAGGCCGACCTGGACCGGTTC
>JAGPGE010000791.1 GCA_018056145.1 Armatimonadota bacterium | reverse complement strand
GGATGAGGTCGAAGGGCTGGAGTTTGGCCGCTTCCACTGCCTGCGCCCCGTCCGCCACCAGGACAACCTCGTGCCCGGCCCGGCTGAGGGCACCCTTGAGGATCTGCTGGTTCACCGGGTTATCTTCCGCGGCCAGTATGCGCAGCGCACGCATGGGCTCTGCCGGTTCGCGTGCCTCATCCGCCAGGGGAGGGGCAACGGTTCCATGCAGCCCGAGTGCGGAAAGGACGGTGGACAGAAGGTCGGACCGGCGCACGGGCTTCATGGCGTAGCCGCGCGCCCCGACCTTGCGGGCGCGTTCTGAGAACCCAGGCATGAGTGAGCTGATCAGGATGAGCACAGTGTCGGAAAGCCTGGGGTCTGCGGTGATTGCCTGGCAGAGCTGGAACCCGTCGAGATCGGGCATCTGCACGTCGATGAGGGCCAGATGGTAGGGGGCGGAAAGGGCCGCATCCTGAAGGGCTTGGAGGCCTTCGCGGGCTCCGTTCACGGCGGTGGGTATGCAGCCCCATCCCCTGAGATACTCGCTGAGTATCCAGCGGTTGGTGGCATTGTCATCCACGATGAGTGCCTTCATGCCCCGCAGCGTGGTCTGGTCGGCGGGAGCTGGTCGGGATCCGTCACCCTGCACGCGGAAGGGCAGCCGAAACTCGAAAGTGCTGCCCTCGCCCTCGGTGCTGGTTACCCAGATGGCGCCTCCCATCATCTCAACCAGTTGCTTGGAGATCGCCAGGCCCAAACCGGTGCCCCCGAAGCGCCGGGTAGTGGAGGTGTCAGCCTGCTCAAAGGGATCGAAGATCCGGCTCAGCGCCTCGGAGCTGATGCCCGGTCCTGTGTCGCGCACCGAGAACTGAACCCAGCACTTGTCCCCGTCAGGCTGGCACAGCTCGGCGGACGCCAGTACCTCACCTTCGCTGGTGAACTTGACCGCATTGCCCACGAGATTGGTGAGGACTTGGCGGAGGCGGTGAACATCGCCGAGAACGCAAGCGGGTATTCCCTGTCCCACCCGTGACACGAGTTCGATGCCCTTTGCGGCGGCTTGCGGTGCAAGCGACCGCACCAGTTCCTCCACAGTCGCGCCGATGTCAAACTCCACCGCGTCGAGCTCAAGCTGTCCCGCCTCGATCTTCGACAGATCCAGAATGTCGTTGATCGTGGCAAGCAATGTTCCAGCCGACGCCTCGGCCACCTCAAGGAACTCCCGCTGTTCGGGAGTGATCTCCGTCTCCATACACAAGGCGATCATCCCGATCACGCCGTTCATGGGTGTGCGGATCTCGTGGGACATCCGAGCCAGGAAGCTGCTCTTTGCGCGAGTGGCGGCCAGGGCGTCCTCCCGTGCCATGACGAGCTCCGTGACGTCCATGAAGGACTCAATGGCCCCGGTGATCTCTCCCCTGGAGTTGCGCATCTTTCGCGCGTTCTTGCGTATCGCCAGCCTCCGTCCGTCCTTGGCGATGATGCGACACTCGGCGCTGGATATCGCCTCTGCGCTCCCGTCGCCGAAGATTCCGCACGTGCGGCAGCAGGGATCGCCCTGCAGTTCCGAGCAGCTCTTGCCAACGATTTCCTCGGGCATGAAGCCGGTGATCTGGGTGAACGCTTCATTGACATCCCTGATGATCCGGTCCGGAGAGATGATCATGACAGCGGTGGCGGCGGTTTCCAGGATCGCGCGCTGCATGTCGTCGCTCTCCTGCAGCCGCCGCAGGAGAGCTTCGCGCTTGCGCTCCTCAATCTTGCGCTCGGTAATGTCCAGTATCACGCCCACGATGCCGACGATATTGCCATCCAGGTCCGAGAAGGTGGCCTTGTGGTACATCACACTGCGGGGGTTGTCGTCCGCATCGCGAACCTCCGCCTCGTAGAGCTGGGTGCCAGGGTGCTCAAGTAAGTGCTGGTCAGCGGCGTGGTATTTCTCCGCAAGATGCTTCGGGGAGATGTCGAACACCGTACGCCCTATGAGCTCACTTCGGGGGACCCCCATAAGCTCCTCGAAGGCCCGATTGCACCCGGTGTATCGTCCCCGAGAATCCTTGTGGAAGACGGGGCTGGGGATAGCGTCGATCAGTTGCTGCTCAAAGTGGAGTTGGCTCTTCAGGCGGTCATTGGCGGAGCTGAGCCGGAGCCGGAACGCGCGCCCCTTGACCAGCCGTGCGCTGAGCGCGATGATGATCGCGATGGCTGACAGCACCAGGGGCCAGATCCGACGCAGAGCGTCCGTGGGTGTTATGACAGCCAGGTATGAGTAGGGGCCGAAGGCAAGCTCGCGGCAGCAGTCGAGAATCGCCTGCTCGCAGCCAGCCACGGACCAGCCGCTACCGCCGCTGTTCAGCGCGGCGGTGCAGTTGGGGGGCATGGTCATGAGACAGACGGCTACCCGCTGGGCTAGGAACTCGTTCACACCCTCGAGAGCCCTGCACTCCCATTCGGGGTAGGGCCGCGTACTGCACCCCACGCCAGCAGGCAGGGCGTGTCCCGCCACGGCCCCCACGACGCGCAGTTGCCCCTGGGCGATGGCGCCATCGGCGACCGCCGACTCGAGCACGCCGGCCCTTACCACCCCGGCGTCCACAGCGCCTGAAGTCACGGCTCGAATGACCGCGGGGTACGACCCGACGAACTGCACTGGACCCAGGTGGCGTTGGGCATCGAGCCCGAGGGCCTTGAGCTCCCGATTCACCGCGAGCCAGCCCTGCAGGGATGTTGGGTGGACCGCGGCGAGAGAGCAACCCCTCAGTCCCCGCAGGTCCCTGATCTCGGTGTTCGTCGCCGGGACGATCACTGCACCGGCACTGGCGGTTGTTGCCCCGGCGGGTGTCCGGCGCCTGAAGACAGCAATTCGCGCCCCCCCGACTTGGTGG
>JAGPGE010000790.1 GCA_018056145.1 Armatimonadota bacterium | reverse complement strand
CGCCGCGAGCGCATGAGAACCCCGCTGGTCGGGCAGGAGAACCTGGACCTCGCATTGCGCGAACTGAGGAGGATCGCCGATGACCGGCCTGGACATTGATTGCGCGCTGGTCGCAGACATCCTCACGGGATTCGTCCGGGATGAGATCACCAAGTTCGGTTTCGAGCGTGGCGTCCTGGGCATGTCGGGCGGCATCGACTCCACACTCTCCGCCTACATCGCAACGCGCGCACTGGGCAGCGATAACGTTCTGGGCATTATCATGCCGTACAAGACCAGCAGCCCTGACAGCGAGGGGCATGCCCAACTGGCCGCCGACAGGCTCGGCATCGAGACCCGGGTCATTGAGATCACGCCGCAGATCGACGCCTATTTCGACCGCTTCCCCGATGCCGACCGCATGCGCCGCGCCAACAAGATGGCTCGCGAGCGCATGACCATCCTGTACGATCACTCGCAGGCGGAGAACGCGCTGGTCATCGGCACCAGCAACAAGACTGAGGCTTTGCTGGGATACACCACCCTGTGGGGAGACATGGCGTCCGCGGTGAACCCTATCGGGGACCTGTACAAGACCCAGGTGCGGCAGCTTTCCCGCTATCTCGAGGTGCCCGAGGAGATTTTGGACAAGAAGCCCAGCGCCGACCTGTGGACCGGGCAGACCGACGAGGGCGAGCTTGGGTTCACTTACGCCGACGTGGACAAGCTGCTCTACCGTATGGTCGACCTGCGCTGGAGCCGAGAGGAACTGGCCGACGCGGGCTTTGACTGGGACTTCATCGACCGGGTGTCGCGGATGATCCGCAACTCCCAGTACAAGCGGCGGCTGCCGCTCATCGCCAAGGTCTCCCAGCGCTCCATCGACCGCGACTTCCGGTACTCGCGCGACTGGGGCCGCTGAGCTACCACCACGACGCGCCGCGGGAGCGACCCATGGCCGACCCCTCCAGCTCACGCGCCGGGACCCTCTACATCGTTGCAACACCAATCGGCAACCTGGAAGACATCACTGCCCGCGCGCGCCGCGTCCTTGCGCAGGCGGATGTGATCGCCGCCGAGGACACCCGCCGAACCCGCGGCCTGCTGGAGCACCTCGGCCTGGATCGTCCCGTCGAGAGCTGCCACGAGCATTCGGAGCGTGGCAAGGCATCGCGCCTCGTCTCCCGGATTCTTGAGGGCCGGTCTGTTGCTTACGTGACGGATGCGGGAGCGCCGACCATCTCAGACCCGGGCAGCCTGCTGGTTGCGGAGGCCCTTGCGGCGGGCATCTCCGTGCGGCCCATCCCCGGCCCGAGCGCGGTCACGGCGGCGCTGTCGGTCTCCGGCTTCCGCGCCGACCAGTACCTCTTCGCCGGATACCCACCGCGAAAGCAGTCTGAGCGCGCCCGTTTCTTCGCCGATATCCGCGACGCACAGGTCCCCGTGGTGATCTTCGAAGCCCCGCACCGTGTCCGCGAGTGCCTGTGTGAGGCGAGGGAGGTACTGGGACCGGAGCGCGAGGCCTTCGTCGGCCGGGAGATGACGAAGCATTTCGAGGAGTACATCCGCGCCCCGCTGGGTGAACTGTGCGAGCGGTTTGCGACGCAGGAACCCCTCGGCGAGTTCACCCTGGTGTTCGGCCCGTCCGGGGAACAGAAGAGCGCAACCGCGCATCCCGGCAATTCGGAGAGGACCGCCGATCTTCTGGCGGTGACGGAACTGCCCACACGGCAGGCGGCGGAGATACTTGCGGCCGCTAGCGGCATGGGCAGGAATGACGCTTACCAGGCGATCCTGGCGCGACGGTCAGGGTGACTCGGAGTCAGGCGAGTTTTCGGCGGGCGCCGGGACGCCGGGACTTCCCGGTGTGGGCGCATCTGCCAGGCGCCCCGCTTCGGCTGCCGGTTCTGCAGCGCTCACGTTGTTCGGTTTCACGCGCGCTCCCGAGACCAGCGCCAGCCCCGCGACCACCAGCAGGACCCCTACGAACTTCCCCACGGTTGGTTGTTCCTTCAGCACCAGGACCGCGAGCAGCGCCGCCACAACCGGATAGGTTGCCGTGACCGGCACTACCAGGCTGACCGGCGCGTGCTTGATCGCCACGTAATACGCGAGTTGCCCCACAAGCGCGCCGAACAGGGCGCTGCCGGCCAGGAAAGCATAGGTCGTTGGCGGAAACGAAGCTACATGCTTAGTGCGCCCCGTGGCGAGGCACAGCACGAGCACCATAAGCGTCCCGAAGACCATGCGCACGAGGACCGCCGCGAAAGGGTCCGCGCCACGCACGCCCAGTTTGTCGAAAAGCCCCGCCGCGCCCCAGGCGAACACCGCGATCAGGCAGCCGAGGGCCGCCGCTGTATCCATCCGACTCGACTCCTGTCGTTGCCGCTGCGGCAATCTGCTAAGGGATGCGGTGGACCACGTCACGCACCGCGGGCCAGATTGACCGGTAGACTTCGAAATGCTCCGCGTATCTCTGGTGTTCGGATTCCCGCGGGCCGAAACTCTGCTTCTCTCGCACCAGGCCAGCCAGCGCCTCCTCGACCGAACCGTACACCCCCGCCTGCACACCGGCGAGCATCGCCGCTGCCTGGCAGCCGCTCTCGCTCACATTGAGCGTCACGCACTCGCGCCCGGTGATGTCCGCCTTGAGCTGCAGCCAGTACGGGCTCTTGCTGCCCCCACCGGTGCACCGCAGCCGGTCCACCTCGACCCCGGCGTCGTCGAGACCGCGAACATTCAGCGCCAGTTCGTAGCAGATGCCCTCGATCAGGCCCTTGATGAAGGTCTTCTGGTCGCAGCCCAGGGTCAACCCAACCATGACGCCTTTCGACAGCGGGTCCATGTACGGCGTGCCGGAACCCGTGAAATACGGAATCAGGTACAGTCCGGTCG
>JAGPGE010000789.1 GCA_018056145.1 Armatimonadota bacterium | reverse complement strand
GCTCAATGGCGGCCCTGAAGTCAGGGATTGCGGGGAAGTAGTCGGGATAGTGGGTGTCGAAGGGCCAGCGGTGCCAGGAGTACCAGTGCAGGCCCAGGGGAACACCGAAGAAGTCGGCGGCGCGGCGCAGATTCTCGGTCACCTGCTCTTCGGTCCCGCCGCCGACGAACCAGAGGCCGAGGTTCTTGCAGAAATCGGGCGTGGACTCCCGCGTGGTCAGCGGGCCTTCCGATGTCCACGGCTGTCTAAGCGCCCAGGTGCGGTACATCTTCGCGGCCTGCCACCAGTCCGGGCCGCAGACGCCCAGCGCGAACGGCCCCGGCGAACGATAGTCGTTCCCTGCCCGAGTGCCTTCGGGAGCGGGCGTGCGGTAAAGGAAATGGTCGCCCGCACGGAAGCTGAAGGACTTGGGGCAGGCGCCGGGATCCTCATAGCCCAAGTACAGGCCGCTCTCGCTCTCGTGCAGGGAGACGAACTCCATGGGCCAGTTCGCGGAGGGGTAACTGCCGGACTGCTCGGTGGCGGCGGGGTACAGAATTCCCCAGTTGCTCCGAGGTACCGCGAGCTTCGGCCGACCCGGTTCGGAGATGCCGCTGATCCGCGGAAACTCCACGTCCATGATGCTCCAGGCGGCGCTGTCATTGCGCACGTCGATGGTCCAGCGCGAGCGGTCATCGTTGGCGGCGAGAAGCACCTCAACCGTCACGTCCGCCGTCCCGCCGTCATTCGGCAGGACAACCCCCTGCCAGCGGAGGGTCAGCCTGTCGCCATCCGCGCTCAGCTGGTGACTCCGGGAGCAGTCGGCGTCACTGGCGATGCGCGCTTCATTACCGTCTGCATCCCGCAACTGCAGCGCCCACAGGCTCGGGGTATCAGCGGGGGTGAGGAACTCGAAACCGGTCTTCCAGTCGCGGATGCTGACGCAGCCGAGGGTGTTCGGGTCGAAGCCAAGTGAAAGGCCCTGGTTCGAGATCGTGATGGCGCCGGCGGGAGCCACCTGATCTGCCCGAGGCGGCTCATTCCACCGGGCAGTGAGCTTCGGTGCGGCCATGATCTCCTCCTGATAGCCCGCCGGTGTGCGTGCCGGGCCGAAGTAGATTCTGCCGGTGAGTTCGCGGGCCGTGTCCGGAAAGGAGTCGGTGTACTGCAGGTAGTGTACGTAACTGGTGCGACCGTCATACATGCTCACCGGATGGCCGTCCCAGGCCAGACCGAATCCGTTCTCGCCGTCGTCCAGTGCTCCCCATGCAGTGAAGCTCCGGCCCGTGTTGCCGTCCAGGAGCGGGCCCGAGGTCAGCTCCCCGTCGCTCTGCCCGGCCCAGTTGCGCAGGAGATCGTCCTTGCGCGAGATCTGCAGGATGTGCAGTTCCGGCCAGGCGAAGCCGTCTTCGCGCGACACTTGTGCGGTGAAATGCACCAGCGGAGAGGATGCGCGGAAGGTCCATCGGTATGTTGCCCGCGCATTGCCCGGCGCGGCATCCCCTTTCAGGTAGCGCCCGGCCGTCTCGACCACCACCTGCACCGGGCCGCTCTCGATTACCCGCGCAGTTCCTTCGGGATCGTCGTGGAGCATGAGCTGCCCCTGGTCCTTCTCGTACAGGCGGTCCAGCCACTGGAAATCGGTGCTTACGTGACCGGAGACCGGAAACGTAACCGAATTGGGCAGCCCGCCGCGGCCCCTCTTCGGGAAGGTCAGCGCCATGAAGGTGTTGCGGACCGCGATCTCCTGTTCCGTCTCGATCACCTGGAGATCCGTGGCGGCGGGGGCTGTGTCGGGCTTGAGCGTCATACCCTCCCCCGGTCCAAGAACCCCCGGAATCAGGGCGAACCAGCGGCCATCCGCAAGTTGCTGCAGGGCCGCCCGTATCCCACCCGGCCCGACCAGCGACACGCAGTCTGCCGGGGGAGGCGCCAACTCAACCACGGGCATGTACACTTCCGGGCCTTCGTTGGTGACCGTGAGGGTCGGTTCGGCCAGGCAGAATATCGGGATCAGCAGTGCCAGACAGGCAACGAACGAGAGAACGCGCATAGTGCTCACACTCCGGACGGACAGGACTCAGTGTGCCGAACTCCTGCAAGTGGCGGACAGGCCCGACCACTGTTTGCTGTTGAGCAGTAATCCGCCCGGAAGAAGGCAGATACCTCCCTGTCTGCGCCTCAAAACTGCTGCATCAGGCCACGACCCAACGACTCTGGCAGGACAGACAGGCCCGTCGGCGAACCTATGCGAAGGGCGCTCCGCTCCCTCGCCTGATGCCGCGAGAGCCCTGCCTTCGAAAGGAAGCCCATGAGACTCGTGCTGCTCGCAGCCATCGCGACGCTATCCGTCACAATGCTGCATGCCCAGGAGGCCCAGCCTGTGAAAAAGCCGACCGTCAAAGTGATTGCCGGGGGAGAACCGGCCCAGGACTACACGAAGTGCCGGCGCATGCTGGTCGGCCCGAACTTCAACCAGCCCGGAGCCTACCCAGGGTACCGGGGTTTCGTGGGCTGGCAGTCGCCCATCGTCCTGCGGGACGGCACCATGCTTGTGGGCTTTTCATCCGGCTACTGGCACGCCTCGCCCCCGACGGCGTATTTCGACGCGAACCCCGCGGCGCGCGACGAGTGGGCGAAGATCGGGATGCCTGTGGACATTGATGCCCCGCGTGGCGGGCGGGCCCACATCATGCGCTCCACCGACGCCGGGAAGACCTGGTCCAGTCCCGAGGTCCTCATCGATACCCCGTGGGATGACCGCGCACCCAACTTCTGTCAGTTGGCGGACGGCACGATCCTCTGCAGCTTCTTCACCTATCCTGGCCCCATGGCGTCGGACCTCACCCGCGACCCGGCACGCACGGCGCTCACCGGGATCATCCGCTCCTTCGACAATGGCAAGA
>JAGPGE010000788.1 GCA_018056145.1 Armatimonadota bacterium | reverse complement strand
CCTTCACCGTCTGGTCCTCTTTGATCGCGTTCCCGGGGCATTCACGGACGCAGGCCATGCACCGGTTGCACAGCGCGGGCCCGTCGTAGATCGGATCGGGCTCCAGTTCGGCGTCGGTGAGCATGAACGCGAACCGCTGTCTGGGGCCGAACTCGGGCGTCAGGAACACCTTGCTGAACCCGATTTCCCCCATGCCGCAGATGAATGCCGCCAGGCGGAAGTGCAGGTAGATATCGGGCGCTGGTTGCCCATCGCGCACCGGGCGCGAGTACTTGAGCCTGCGGCCGTATTCGGCGGGCTCATCGGGGTCATTGGTGATATCCGAGATGGTGTTGACGCTGCCGTAGTTGCGGATATTGTTGGCCTCGTACCCGTGGTCTTCGATGAACGCGGCCAACTGCCGCAGGACGATGGGCGCGTAGACCTCATTGATATTCGCGTAGTTCATCGCCGGATACTGGTAGAACTGGGTGCCCTCTTCGATGCCCCGCAGGTCACCCCGGAAGATGCGGAAACCCAGTCCGATGATGGTTTTCGCTTCCGGGTTGATGTATCGCGGGTCGTTCTCAGGCGGCGCTCCTTCGAAGCGGTTGATGTCGCCGATTCCCACGAGGTCCGCGCCACAGCTTTTCGCGAATTGCTTCACACTCTCGGCGGTCAGTTCCATGTCTGTCTCCTGGCTCGGCAGTCGGACGGCAGAGGCTGGATGGCCCGAAGCTGGTATGCGCAGGGCAGCTTCCCCGCTGGGCGCGAATTCCCTTCAACGGCGCGCAAGGAGGTCCGCGCCGGATGCTGAATATGTTCTCGAGGACCAGCCGGAAGACCGCGCTCACGCCCGTTTGAGGGCGTACTGTCTGGGGGGCGCCTCCCCACAGGGGTGTCTGACATGGGCTGCCGGGCGTACTGCCACGGGTGCCGCGTCCACGTGCTGTTCCCCTTCGTCGTTCTGCTGGTCGCACTTGCCGCCAGTTGCACCGCCCAGAGTCTTCCACACTCCACGGTAATCATGAAACAGATGGTGAAAGTGGACCCGTCAGGCTCGGCGGATGCGACCCTCACCATCACCTTCAGTCCGAAGGATGCCTACCACGACCTGCGCAAGCAGTATCCCAACCTTTACGTGCTCTTCCGCGACCTGAACAGCGAGCGCGCCGACTTCGAGGTAGAGCCCAACACCCTTCATATCGAGGCGGATGATGTCGCGCGCGCGATCAACATCACGGCACGGGTCATCGGATTCGCCGCATGCGTGAGGGACCGGTGGACCTTCGAACTGCTGACTGGTGAAGAAGTGGTCATGCAGGACGGCAGCAAGGTGTTCACGGCCATCGTCATGACCCCGCTGCCCATGGCCACGGTGGTCGCGGTGAGCAGCTACAGCCTGCCCCCGGATGCTTCCGATGTCCGCGCCGAGCCGGGGAAGTTGAGCTACCGCTTGCCTCACACCCGCGTCACAACAGGCAAGCCCACGGTGGATGTTAAGGTCAAGGCCAAGGAGCGGATCATGTCCGCCCTCTACAAGCTCTACGGCAATCCGTCGCTGGGTGAAGGAGCCTACTGGGTGGCCAAGACCATCGTCCGCAATACCGGGCAGGAGCCGATGTACGACCTGCGGATCACCTACCGGCTGGGCGAGTACTCCGACGTGCATGTGCCCGAACAGTACTCCATGGTCAGCCCCGGCGGCGCGGTGGTGGACGTCTACTACCCGATGATCCTGTCAAAGGTCACCCAGATCAAAACCGAGACTCCCGCGCAGCTTCTCGTGAAGGTACAGTACTCCGACCCGGACGGCCAGAAACATGAGCAGGAGTTCGCCGAACGCATCGGCATCCTGGGCATCAACCAGTTCCTCACCTCAAACCTCCGCACCGAAGAGCGCGTGGGCGGCTGGATGGACGCCTACAATAACTCTCCGCTGCTCGCCGCCTACGTGACCCGGGTGGACGATGCGGTGAAACAGTTCGCGGGGTGCGTCAGTGATCTTGCAGGCGGTGTGGCCGCCGCCGCCAGCGATCAGGAAGCCATGAAGTGGCTGGAGGCCGCCTACAACATGCAGTTGTACAACGACATCGTCTACCAGACGCCTTCGGGTTTCTGGACTGAGGCCCACGGGCTGGTGCAGGAGGTCAAGTACCCCCGCGACGTGTTCCGCGACAAGGCCGGCACCTGCGTGGATCTCGCGATCACCTTCGCGGCCCTTGCGGAAACCGTGGGCATCAAGACCGCGCTTATGGTCATCCCCGGCCACGTCTTCTGCGTGGTCGAGCTGCCCTCGGGCATGCTCCAGCCCGTGGAGAACACGGGCCTGGGCGGCGGTGCAACGCGCATGAACTTCGCCCAGGCGTGCAATGTGGGCTGGGCCAACTTCCAGGACGCCCTCCAGAACAAACCCTTCTACCTGGTGGACGTGCGCGCCCAGCTTGAGGCAGGCTTGCCCAACCCCGAACTGCCGCCGGTCTCCGCGAACTTCCTGCAGGAATGTGGCATCCGGCGCCTGACTCCGATGACCGGTCCGATGGTGGGCCCCGGTCCGCGGCCTGCACAGTTGGGGCCGGCGATCCCCGCCGGACCCGCTACCACCGAGCGCTGGGACACGTGGACTGATCCGGAGCAGGGCGCGTTCACCGTGCAGGTCCCCGCGGGATGGCAGACCGCCGGCGGGATGTTCCGGGTGACCGAACGCGAGCACCGGATGCGCATCAACTGCACGGCGCCGGACAGCAGCGTGTTCGTGGTTGCGGGCGACGACCGACTCCCGGTCTACGTGCCGATCACACACGAGATGGCGAACGCGGGCATACGCGAGGGCCATGCGGTGGATCTCGGTGACGGCACACAGGGCGAGGCCCGGAAGCTCATGTCCGGACAGGAGTTCGCGGTCTGGTAC
>JAGPGE010000787.1 GCA_018056145.1 Armatimonadota bacterium | reverse complement strand
AAGTACCGCCTCGCCCTGCAGAACTACATGGCTGAACCGGCGGCGGTGCGCCTGTGGGACCGCCTTCCGCAGGCCCCCGACAACCAGGTGACAGTGCAACTGGTGGACCCGCAGCCGCCACTGACCACCGACCCGCTGTACCTGGCCCAGCAACGCCCGCGCGGACTGCTGCGCTGGGATGTCCAGGTGCCCGCGGGGGCATCCGGCGCGAAGGCTTATAGTTTCGAGTACCAGTTCCAGATCGAGCATGACCGCAGCTATGACATCGGCGACCTGCCCTCGAGCGTCGCCGAGACCATGCGGCGCGATCTGGAGGTCATGAAGAGCATCGAAGCCGGACAGATGATGGTGCAGTAGCGACAGACAGGCGCCCGGCCTGCGAGTCCCATGGCTGCGGCAAGGGAAACCGACTGACCGCCGGGCGACGGTCAGCCAGAATAGCGTGAGGTCATCAGTACCATGCCCTCCGACATGCTCTCTCTGTTCGCCGACCCGCCGAAGAGCTACCGCATCCAGCCCTTCTGGTTCCTCAACCTCGACTTCAATGAGGCGGAACTGCGGCGCCAGATCGCCGAGATGGACGAGAAAGGCGTGGGCGGCGCGGTCCTGCACTGCCGCCACGGGCTCACGGTAGAGTATATGTCCAGCGAATGGCTGGACATGATCGGCGTCTGCATCGACGAGCTCAAGAAACGGGGCATGGAGGCCTGGCTGTACGACGAGGATGACTGGCCCAGCGGCACCGTGGGCGGCAAGCTCACGCGAGCGCATCCCGAGTACCGCATGCGCTACCTGCGTATTCAGGAACTGCGGGTACAGGGCGGGGCCACCTGGAAAACTACGTTGAAGACCGATGACAACACCGTTCTCTGCGTGCAGGCCCACCGGATCGAGCCCGGTGAAGGCAAGGTCGTGTTCACCGGGGAAGTCCGCGACATCACCGACCGCGTCTCCGGCGACAAGCTGCAGTGGGAAGCGCCGCCGGGACATTGGCTGGTCGCGGTGTTCTGGATCTGTCCGGTTGCCGAGCGGGTCACCTGGGACCGCGCGTATTACCTGGACACCATGAACCCCGAGGCCGTCAACTTGTTCAAGCAGATGGCCTACGAGCCCTATCTGCGGTTCGAGCAGGAGTTCGGCAGGACCATCAAGGGCATTTTCACCGACGAGCCCGGCCTGATGATCCACGACGGGTATTTCGGCGTGACCGCAATGCGCACCACGGTTCAGGACCCGCAGGGCACCTTGCCCGGCACGGTGATCGCCTGGTCCCACGATTTCCTGAACCGCTTCCGCGAACTCAAGGGCTATGACCTCAAACCGAAGCTTCTGGCGCTCCTGTACGACCTCGGCCCGGATACCCGCAAGATCCGCTGCGACTACTATGACGCGCTGGTGACATGGTACATCGAGGCCTACCACGGGAACTTGTCAGGATGGGCAGAGGAGCACGGGCTGGAGTACATCGGCCACACGCTGGAAGACCCGCTGTGGGGCGCGGTGCGCTCCCAAGGAAACCAGTTGCGCGTGCTGGAGACCTTCAGCCGGCCGGGCCTGGATTACCTTGGACACGGCGTCGGCACGCGCGACAATCCCTTCCGCATCCTGGCCTCGAAATGCGGTGCGTCCGTGGCCCATGTCCAGGGCAAGGCGCGTGTCATGTGCGAGTCCTTCGGCGGCAGCGGCCACGGGCACACCATGGCCCAGCGCCGGCTGGACGCCAATTTCATGGCCTGCCTCGGCGTCAACATGTTCATCCCCCACGCCTTCTACTATAGCTTCAAGGGCTTCCGAAAGACCGACTGGCCGCCCACCGAGTTCTACCACTCACCCTTCTGGCCGTGGTACAAGCCATGGGCCGACTACCTAGCGCGGCTGTCCCTGGTGCAGTCCACCGGCACCCTCGTGACCGACGCCTGCATCCTACAACCGCTCCTGACGGTGCAGATGGACCTGTTCCGCGAGGGCCAGTCGGACCGGAACCCGCCCGCACAGCAGCTCTTCAACCAGGTCTCGGACCTCATGCTGCGCCTGCACCATGACTACGACTACGTGGACGACAGCCAGCTTGCGCAGGCCAAGGTGAATGCCGGCTGCGTGGTCTTCGAGGGCTCTCGCGCCCGCTATCCGCTCCTGGTTCTTCCCGGCTGCCGCGTGATGTCTCTGGAGGCCGCCCGGTTCATTCAGCAGTACTTCGAAGCGGGTGGCAAGATCATCGCTATCGGCGAACTGCCCTCGGAGTGCACCGACCCGGCGGGCGACGAACCACTGCGCGACATGATGGCTGGCGTGTTTGGCGATGTGGAGTCCGGCGCGGGACGCAACCAGAGCGCCAACGGCGGGGTGGCCGTGGCCCGGGTTGATCCAGGCGACGACCTGCAGTTGTGGCTCCTGCAGACCGTGCCGCAGCTGGTCTCGCCGGACGTGATCATCGACGATGCGGACCGCATGCCTGTTGAGGACATCATCTGCTCTCATCGAGTGGACGGCGTGCGCCACACTTTCCTGCTCGTGAACCGCGGGAACGAGGATATCCAGGGCACGCTTCGCACGCCTCTGGAGGGGCTGGTGCAGGAGTGGAGCTTGGAGTCTGGAGCCACCCGACACTTGCCGGTGGGCAAGCGCAAGGACGGGCGGCTTTGCATACCCATTTCACTTGGCCCCGCGGACGCGCGGCTCGTGGTGATACAGACTGACCAGATACTGCCTGAAGGCCTGGTTGCGCCGCCGGAGCCCGAGCTGGTGGACGAGATCCGCCTGGCGCCGCAATGGGATCTCTCGGTGGGCGACGAGAACGTGCTGATCCTCGACCGCTGGGACTACACCGCGCGGGACATTGAGGCCCAGCAGAAGCACCATGTCGGTTGTCCGGGTCAGGCGAACACGTACAAGACCGCTTT
>JAGPGE010000786.1 GCA_018056145.1 Armatimonadota bacterium | reverse complement strand
AACACCCCACAGGACGCTTGAGTCGCCGCTACGATGCATTTCTGCGCTCCGTTTCGGCCTGCGCAAGAAGCATGTCCATCTGCGGTCTCACGTGCTTATCCATACACTCCTTGCAGTAGCCGTGGCTGAATTGAGTGTGAGTGTGCTGCTGCATGTAGGTGTGCAGGTCGTGCCACTCGCCATTGTGGTCGCGAATGCGCTTGCAGTAGGAGCATATGGGCAGCAGGCCCTCGAGGGTCTCGACTCGTGCGAGGGCACGCTCGAGTTCCTCAATTCTGCGCGCAAGGGCCTGGCGCAGTTCGATAGTGCGGACCCCAATGGCCACCCTCAGGGCCAGTTCCTCGCGACAGAAAGGCTTGGTGACGTAGTCATCGATGCCCATCTTCAGTGCGTGGTTGGTGTCGTCCTGGCTGTCACACGCCGTCAGCATGATGATGTACGTCTGTGCGGCATCCTCGCAGCCTCGGATGTGTCGGCAGAGCTGCTCGCCGTCCATGCCGGGCATCACCCAGTCGGTGACCACCAGCTCAGGCCTTGTCTGATCCCAGATGTCGGCCGCTTCGCGTCCCCCCGTTGCGCAGGTCGGTTCGTGCCCGGCCTCTTGCAGGCACTTGCGGACCAGAGACAGGACTATCGGATCGTCGTCGACGACCAGACATCGCACGACCATCAGCCTCCGGAACGGGAAAGCTCCCCCCCGGACCGCTTGGACCAGCTACGCGTTGAGCGTTCCCGCGGTGATTCGCGCTGCTTCTTCCAACGTTGTCTCACCGGCTCGCACCCGGCGCAGGGCAGCATCTCTCAGCGGAACCATGCCATCCCTGACCGCTTGCGCAGTGAGTTCGGATGCACTGGCGCGGCTCCCGATGAGCGTTCTGGCTTCCTCGGAGGGGATGAACAGCTCGAAGACCGACAGGCGGCCTGAGTATCCGGTGCCCCGGCAGAAACGGCATCCGGCGCCGCGATGAGCAACGAAGGGGCCCTGGCCCACGAGTTCGGGGAAGGGCCCCCGGAGTTCGCTGTCGGGTGCGACGTAGCTTTCATCGCAGTGGGCGCAGATGCGTCGCACCAGTCGCTGGGCCACCACGCCGGCCAGCGCCGAGGCAACCAGGTAAGGCTCGGCCCCCATGTCGAGCAGCCGCGACACGGCCCCCGGCGCGTCGTTGGTATGCAGTGTGGTTAGGACCATGTGGCCGGTGAGGGCAGCGCGGATCCCGAGTGCCATGGTCTCCGTGTCGCGCATCTCGCCGACCATGATTACATCGGGGTCCTGTCTAAGCACGGAGCGCAGGAAAGCGCCGAATGTCATGCCCGCCTTGGGGTTGAGCTGGACCTGGTTGATCCTGGCGAGGCAGTACTCCACCGGATCCTCGCAGGTCACGATGTTTTGAGCGGTATCGTTGAGCTCTTGCAGAATCGCATACAGGGTAGTGGTCTTGCCGCTTCCCGTGGGGCCGGTGACGATGAACAGGCCGTGGGGTCGCCTGATGGCCCACTCCAGGCGTTCGTATTCGGACGCCGACAGCCCCAGGTCAGTGAGGGCGACCCGAGAGCGCGCGGCATCGAGGATTCGCAGGACCATCTTCTCTCCGAGTACGGTGGGCAGAACGGATGCGCGGAAGTCGATACTGCGGCCATCTATACTCGTGCTGAACCGCCCGTCCTGGGGCCTGCGCCGCTCTGAAATGTCCATGCCGCTGACGATCTTTAGCCGCGAGAGCACCGCGGGATAGGCGGCCATGGAGACCACGAGCAGGTCATGCAGGGAACCGTCGATCCTGCAGCGCACGACCCCTCGTGTCTCGCCGGGTTCGAAATGTATGTCGCTGGCCCGCTGAGCCACGGCACGTTCAAGCAGGCTGTTCACGAAGGCCACGACGGGGGCATCCGCGGCAAGGTCCTCTATGGCTTCCGGGGTCTGCCCTTGGGTCCGCTCTATCTCCGCCAACCGGGCATCCACTCGCCTGGCGGCCGATTCCAGGGACTCCTCGGCCGAGCGATACCTGTCCAGGGCTTCGTTGATGTCCTCGGTTCTGGCCAGGACCCGTTGCACCCGCCTGCCGGTGATGCGCGCGATCTCATCGGCCAACATCACGTCAAGCGGGTCGGCCATCGCGACCGTCACCTCGCCGTCGCGCGTGCCGATGCAGATGACCCGGTTCTCCCGAGAGAAGGACTCTGTCAGCAGGAGGACCGCCTCGGGGTCGATGGCCGCGTTGGCAAGATGCACATAGGGCGCGCCCCACTGCAACTCCGACAGTTGAAGAGCTTCCTCCTCGTCGATGACGCCCGCGTCCACCAGCCGTTCCACCACGCCCTGGCCGGTCTTGCGGGTCTCCGCGAGCGTCCTGCGCGCCACATCCGAGGTGACGACGCCCGCGTCGACGAAGGTCTGCAGGAGCCTGGCGTTCTCGTTTACACTCGCCACAAGGCTCATCCCCCAACCTGCAGTTGATGTGCGACGTGGCCGGCCAGGTAGAGGCCCAGTTCCCTGGCCAGTTGCTGAGCGGCCGCGGGTGTCTTGGCCACGTAGGAGTCCGCTCCGGCGGCAAGCGCGGCCTCGCGGTCGCTGCGGGCGCTGAAAGCAGACACGCAAATCACCGTCATCGCCGAGGTCCTGGAGTCGCCCTTCCATTCGCGGCAGAGGGTGAGGCCGTCCATGTCGGGGAGCATCACGTCAAGCAGCACGGCATCGGGACAATTGCGACTCACGGCAGAGCGGGCAGCACGCCCGTCCTCGGCGATCTCGACGTCATACCCATCTTTCGCGAGGCGGCGCGCCCACAAGCGCGCGATCACCGGGTTGTCTTCGACTACGAGGACTCTGGCTGCCATGTTGCATCACCCTCACGCGGGATAGCGGGATGCGGTGCTGGCTTGGTGGAGAAGGGAAGTACCCA
>JAGPGE010000785.1 GCA_018056145.1 Armatimonadota bacterium | reverse complement strand
GGAGGATGTGGGGCAGCGCGCGCCCCGTATGGAAGAAGCAGATCGATGGCTTGTCAGTCATTTGCGCCCCGTTTGCGGCTCCCCTAAGGTACCTGCGTCGATGCCACGGTCTCCTGCTGCGCGACCCCGGAGCCGCGTGTCTCCAGCAGCTTCAGGTACAGCTCCTGGTATGCACTGGCCATAGCCCGGTCCGAGAACCGTTCCTCGACTGTTGCCCGTGCGGCTTCGGCCATGCGCTGCGCCAGCGGGGGGTTCGTCGCCACCTGCCTGATCGCCCCGATCAGCCCTTCGCGGTCGCCTGTGGGCACGAGCAGGCCATTCTCGCCATTGCTGATCACCGATGGAATGCCCCCCGCCTCCGTGCATACGCAAGGCAGGCCGGCAGCCATGGCCTCCAGCAAAGACATGGGCAGCCCTTCCCAGAGCGAGCTGAGCGCGAAGACGTCCATGCCCCCCAGGAGCACTGGCACGTCATCCCGCTTGCCCATGAGAATGACACGGCCCGAGACGCCGAGCGTCTCCGCCTCCGCGCGCACCCTCGGGCCGTCACCAATATCCGCGCCGACCACCACCAGGTATGCATCGTAACCTTCACTGCAGAGCCGGTGGACCGCATGGACGAGTTCCACCTGGTTCTTCTGGGGCTGCAGGTGGGCGACGTTTCCGATGACGAAGGCATCCGGTGGGACGTCCATCCGTTCTCTGGCCTCGGAACGCCGTTCCCGGCAGTGGGCAAAGCGTTCCAGGTCAATCCCGTTGGGAATCGTGACCACACGCCGAGTGCCTGCTCCCAGGCGAGCTACGCCATCGGCCGCGGCTTGGGATACGGCAACCACCGCCTGGCATTGCGGCAGTACCAACCGGTTCACGATCCGACGCCATCGGGGGTAGAAGTCGTTCACGTTGTGCTCGGTTGCCACGAAATGTGGAACGCCGGCCATGAGTGCTGCAACATAGCCATGTGTGATGGCGCCGAAGATGTGGGCATTGAGCAGTTGAATGCCATCATCGCGGAACTGTCGCGTGAGCCCCAATACCAGGCTGAAGTCAAGCTTTCTACGCTTCGCCAGGACTGTGACCGGGATGCCCAGGGCTCTGATCTGATCGCCTATCTCTCCGTCCCGGAAAGTGTAGACAAAGCTGCTGAATACGGAAGGGTCCAGGTTACGCAGCACAAGCTTCAGCACGAGTTGCGCACCGGCGGGGAAGAGGTCATCGATGAGATGCCCGACGCGGTACCTCTCTCTCGCCTGGCTCTGGCTCGGCATTCACGGGGCCTCCCTTGCCGACGGTGCCTGACACCCGGCTCCGGCACCACCGTTGAACCGCTGCCCCAGTTCCTCCGCGGTCACGAACACCGGCTCGATGAACCGCGCCTGGGCACTCGCGACGATGAGCCGCAGATTCACCGCGAAATGACGACTCGAGTAGAGGCTCTGGCTGCCGTCCTCCAGGAAATCGTCAGGATGGAAGGCGGTGGCAAGAACCGCGGTTCCGTCGGAAGACCGTTCAACGGCCCTCAGCCTCTCCGCAATCAGCTTGCGGAAGACCATCGGCTGGATGGTCACATAGGCCTTGGACGCAGTGCCTCTCCAGATCCCCGCGGAGAAAGCCGCAGTGAGCCCCCGAGGTCCCCGCGAGCGCAGCGCTTTGCGGACCGTGCGCAGCCCTCCCAGCAGCCCGGACGTGAACGTGGACAGCGGGATCTCGGTCACAGACAGGCTCTCGCGTCCGGGTTCAGCGGGCCTGCGGTAGTCTGCCCGGCCCGGCTGATACGGCGTGGCGGGTGTGCCTCGCCAGTCGCAATAGCAGTGGAACCGGCTGCCCCGGCTGGACTCACCCGGCGTGTACCAGTTCGCGATGGCGGTGAAGTCCTGTCTCACACCTAGCGCGTCCACCGTCTGCATGGTATGATCGTTGTGGAACTCCCAGCCCATGCGTGATGTGTTCACGGGGACCCCGGCTGCATTGACCAACGCACTGTGCCCCTGGGACAGACAGGCGCTGGCCCAGTCAGCGTCTTCGGTCTCTTGGTACCAGCAGTCTGCACTCTCGTCCCAGCGCCACAGGTGGGCATGCCACGCGATCTCGTCGCCCTTCGCTGCCAGATCCTTCCAGAGTCCGTCCTGCGACCTGTAGGACCACGCCGGGTCGTCGTAGAGCCGAGCCATCTGGTCGTCAGATCGCACGCACCAGGTGACGCGGACCGGGAGCCCGATCTCCCGGCTCACCTGGTCCGCCAGTTCACGGGCCTTCGGGACGCCCTGAGACACACCCCGCCACGTCAGACCGTCCCGGACGTCGTAACCCACGCCGCCGTACTGCGGACGGTCCGGGTCGCAGTCACTCCCCAGCAGTATGTAGAGCCGCCTGTTCGATGCCATGTGCGATCTCCGCGGGTGCATTCCCCGCGATCAACGCTCCAAGAATCGCCAGCAGAGTCTCACAGTGCGTCTCCGGCGAGTACAGATCGACAAGACGCTTCCTGCCGGCCTGGCCCATCCTGCGTCGCATTGCACCGTCAGCGAGCATGGCCGTCATACAGGACGCAAGCGCCTCTGCGTCGTCGGCCTCGAAGAGCATGCCGCATTCCGGCGTGATCTGTTCCGGGATCCCCCCGATATCTGCACCAATCACCGGTTTTCCATACGCGAAACTCTCCAGCACGCTCATCGGGCAGTTGTCGTACCAGCGCGACGGAACCACGGTGAAGAGGCAGTGGGCGATGAGACTGTCCAGTTCATCCCGCCCCTTGTGTCCCACAAACTCCACCCGGTCCCCAATGCCCAGTTCCGCCGGGAGGGCCGTCAAGTCGCCGGTGATTCCGTCAACATCCGGGCCCGCGAGGACAAGCCGCACATCGCGGTTCGCGATGGCGAAGGCCCGCAGGAGCGTGTCAAT
>JAGPGE010000784.1 GCA_018056145.1 Armatimonadota bacterium | reverse complement strand
TCCCGACGATGGCAGCGGCTACAACGACCAGGGCTGCCTCTACCATTTCATCGGCTTGTATGCGCACTATGCCTACAACACCATGCTCCAGCCGGCGATTAAGTCCTTCGGGCATGCATACCTGGCCACCGGAGACAAGCGCTATGCCCACAAGGCCGCGGTCTGCCTGCTCAAGGAGGCCTTCGAGTACCCGAACTCCACCGACCGGGCGGACCGCACCTACATTCCTGGGTACGGGCATGGTTCGGGGATGATAACCGATGTGGTCTGGTCCGGCGGCGCGCTCATCGCCAGCGCAACGTGCTATGACGAGATCTGCGAAGCCCTGGATGGCGACTCCGAGCTGGTTGCCTTCGCCCAGAAGTACATCCCCGAGATCGAGACCGTTGACGATGTGAAGGTGTACATCGAGGACCGGCTGTTTCGCGCGGGGTTACAGGCGCTTCTCGACGCCCGAATCCTGCCCAATACCGGCTGGGCTGAGGAAGCCATGGCCACGCTGGCCCTCATGATGAATGATTTCGGCGACAAGCGCCCCAATACCGTCGACTGTCTGGAGTGGCTCTACTATGGCGGCGGCCGGCTCATCACGGTGGGCAACCAGTTCTACAAGGATGGTTCGAGCTACGAATCCACCGGCTACAACGATGCCCGCGCCGGTTTCGTGCGTTGCGCGGAGACGCTCAAACGCCTGCGCGAACTCTCACCCGACGCCTTGGACTGGAGCAGGTACCCGGACATAAGCCAGAACGAGAAGCTGCTGGCGTACAGTAACGTCTACAAGCAGGCCATCTACGCGCTGGGAGGCCAGTACACCCTCTGCGTCGGGGACATGGGCAGCCCGAGGGTGAGCCGGGAGCCGCGGGTCAGCCCCCGGGAGCGCCCATCGGAGTTCCTGGACGGCTACGGCCTGGCACTCCTGCGCGGCGGCAAGGGCGACTACCAACGGGATGCCATGCTCTTCTACGGAGGCGTGCGCGGCCACGCCCACTACGACCCCCTGATGCTGGGCTTGTATGGCTTCGGCCGCGATCTCCTGCCCAATGTGGGCTACCCGCAGTCGTGGAACTTCGCCCGTGCCTGGGAGTGGAGTCTGCTCACCCACAACACGGTGGCGGTGGACCGCAACGAGGCCCCCTGCTCCACGGTGATCGGGTCGATCACGGTCTGGGCGCCCGGTGACAGTGATTCTGAGCTTCCCGGCGTGCAGGTGATGGAAGCCTCGAAGCGCCCATACCGCATTCATGAGCCTCGGGGCGAGAAGGGGCCGGATGTTACCGATTACCGGCGCATGGTCGCCCTGGTGGACATCGACGCCGAACGGTGGTACGCGGTGGACATCTTCCGCATCACCGGCGGCCGGGACCACATGCAAAGCTGGCATGGAGGGTACACGCCCAACCCGACCTCGGTGGAGGGCGTGGACTTCACGCGACAGGAGAAGGGCACCCTTGCCGGCGAAGACGTGGAGTACGGTGCGCACTACAAGGGCCCGGACGGCACCGACCGGTGGGACCCGTACTGTTACCTGCGCGACGTCGCCCGTGGAACCATGGCCCCTGAAACCAGCGTGGACTTCGCCTATGACACTGTGGACAACCTGCACCTGCGTCTGAACTTCGTGCCAGTGGATGAGACCGAACTGATCACCGCACGCGGGGGCGCGCCTATCGCCCCGGACAAGGAGGTCCTGCAGTGGGCCATTCCGCATCGCGCATTGGCCCCGGACGCGGATGACGGCGCGCTCAAGTCCCAATTTGTCACTGTGCTGGAAGCGTACACGGGCAAGCGATTCCTCGGGGCCATCCGGCGCATCCCGGCGGAACCAGTCTCAGCGGGAGATTACGCCCCGCTAGCGTTGGAGATAACGGTTCCGGGTGGCCGGGACATCATCCTGGCCAATGGCTCAGAAGACTCATCCCTAATCTGCGGGGAGTTCGCCCTCACCGGCAAGTTCGGGCTCATCCGAGAGCGCGATGGGAAGGTCACTGACCTGCAACTCATCGCGGGAACCAGCCTGTCAGCGGGTGACCTGCGGGTGACCCAGGAACTGCCCGGCAGCGGACAGATCGTTGCTGTTGACCGGCTCAGCAAAACCATCACCGTCCAGGGCAGGCTCCCGGCTCCGGGGACGCTCATCGGCAAGCGCATCGCCATTGACAACCACGGCGAGCGGGTATCCAGTTACACGGTGACCCACGCGGAACCGGCCGGTGACAACCGGTTGCTGATCACCCTGGACTCGTCGGGCAACATCGGCGAGGGGATTGCCGTCGGCTTCGCGGACGGGTTCATCAGAAACGGTCCCGAGGTCAACATGCCCTTCGCGGGCCTTGTGAAGATCGGCGATCGCTTCGACTACAGCGACTGCTTCTACAACGGCGGCCATCTCGAAACGGGCAAGCCGGGGGTATCTTACAAGGTCCACGGCGTCATGGGCTTCCCGTACCAGGCCTGGGGAAACCTGCATATCGCCGGGACCAACCACGTCCATCTCCAGGAGCAGGCACCCGCCGCACAGTTGCGCGAGAGCATCGGAGAGAACGGGCGCTGGGTCATCTACGAGTACGGGGTCGGCGATGAAGTGCATTTCGACTGCCGGGCCGGTCTCGCCGAGCACTGAGGGCCATCTCCGGACATCAGAATGGTTGGAGCGAGAATGAACCGGTCGGTCAGTGACGCGTTACTGTCCGCTCTCACCCCGGTGTGCCTCGCGGCCGGAGCATTGCTAGTCTGCTGCACCTGCGCCGGGGAGCCCCGCGACTACCGGTTCGACGGCTCCATCTCGCGACAGGTGCTGGAAAACTACCTGTCCCGCGCGGTCACCTTCATGGACCTGCTCAGTGGGGCGGGGAACGTGGATGACAACCTGCGCATGCTGAAGAACATGGGCGTGAAGTT
>JAGPGE010000783.1 GCA_018056145.1 Armatimonadota bacterium | reverse complement strand
CGCGCCCAGAGTTTGTCAGCGCGCCAGTCCTTGCCCTCTTCGTAGCGCGGGGCGTCCGGTCCGGCGGCCTGCTTGATCACCAGGGAACCCGGGTCCAGACAGCCCGCGATGGTGACTCCCGGGCCCAGGCAAAGCTGGAGCGGGGTGCCCTTGCTGTAACCGCGGGGCTCCTCATCGGTGAGTTTCGCCTGCTCGTCGCGCACCCGGATGACCCGCGCCGGCTCCAGGGTGAGCACCGTCTCCTGCGTCACTTCAACGGTCTTGCCGTCCACGTCGATCTTGCCAGGGGCCACCTTCACACTCATGCCGCCGGCAGGCGTGACCTCCAGGCCCTCGATGACATACGGGTTGATCATGATGCCCTCGTCCAGCTTGATCTCCCCCAGTTCGCGTTCCAGCGTCACATTGTCCCAGTACATCAGGGTTCCGCCGACACCCGCCTGGTGTGCGCCACCCTGGAACATCTGCAGGCGCACCGTGCGCTCCGACTTGTTCTCGTAGGTCGCCTCCAGCTTCACCCACTTGCCCTGCTCAATGGTCTCCGCGCCCGCAAGCCCGGACCAGTCGCGCCGGGTGAAGCGCAGCGCAGCGGACACCTTCTTGTCGGTGGGCGGAATGAACACCCAGGCGGTGGCCTTGTAGATGGCCCGCGGGTGAGCCGGAAACTCGGTGTACCACACCGAAAGCCCGTACTTGTCTTCCAGCGATTCCCTAATGGCCCACGCGCCGTCCTGCGCCATGTCCTGGGATCGCTCCGCAGGCCCCCAGGACTTCTGCCAGTTCACCGGGCTTGGGCCCTCGAAGGAGTCCTGGAACATGATCTCCGCGCCTGCAGCGACGCAGAGCGTGGTAGCGAGGACGAGGGCGACAAGGGTTTTCATGTGGGCCTCCAGCGCTCGTGCCCGGCGGCTCCGGGCGGTGTTCGTCAGCAGTGCATCCCCCTGCCGCGCACGGGCGGGCATCCCCTTCCAGCGGTGGGGTGTTTCCGCCGTCCAGGACACGGGGCCCCACGGTGCGGTTCTCGCGCTGTGCGGGACCCGTGCGCTGAATGCGGTCGCCGCGCACACCCCCGCACCTGATCCCGTAGCCCCAGCCCGAGACCTGTTCACGCCTTCTCGGGCGCGGCCAGTACCAGCGCCCCCGTGCCGCCATCCGGCAGGGGCACCATTTCGGCCACCCGCGGCACGTCATCGAACACGTCCAGCAGCGATGCGAACCGCACGTCGTCGCCCAGGCCAATGCGCGCCAGTCCCCGGCCGTTGTCGGACTCCCGGAACGCGCGGGTAAGTGCGGGCTGGTCCATGGGTTCGTAGACCATCCGGCACAGGCGCGCCCGGTCATTGCCCGATTCCACGGGTTCGCCCGAGGCCTCAAGGGCTGACATGATCGCGCCCGCGGCCAGGTGATCTTCGATGGTCAGGCGCACCTCGTCCTCGAAGGCGCCGGCGGTGATGCAGACCATTTCCCTGCAGCCGGTTTCCAGCACTTTTCGCGCCACAGCGGAGGCGTTGACCGTTGTGCCCAGGAAGACCCAGGACGCGCCGGCGACGCCCACGCAGCAGCGCGAGCAGTTGGATGAGCTGAACACCACCCGCCGGACATCCAGATCGGGCGGGGCCTGCAGCGGGCTGTTGCCCCGGTCGAAACCGGGCACGGGCAGGCCGCCGCGCTCGCCCGAAAGGATGGCGCCGGGCCACAGGTCTCGCTGCCGGAAAGCCTGCTCCACCTCGCGGACCACCAGCAGTTCGGCGGTCCCGTAGTGGAACATGGAGGTGATGTTGGCGCTGGCGCGCAGGGCATCGACGATGACGGCCACAGCCTGGCGCTCCATGGCAAGCGCGCAACCGGCCAGACCGTTTTCCACAAAGACGAGCAAGGGTTACTCCTCCGGCGCGCGTGACGCTTTGCCCGACGCAGAACCTTCGTGTAAGATAGCGTGCAGTAGCCGGGAGCGTAGCGGCACGCAGCCGCCAATGCCCGGCGGCTACAGGT
This sequence comes from Armatimonadota bacterium, assembly GCA_018056145.1. Lineage (GTDB taxonomy): Bacteria > Armatimonadota > Zipacnadia > Zipacnadales > JABUFB01 > JABUFB01. The sequence goes on along the minus strand of JAGPGE010000783.1, from coordinate 919 downwards.
TATCACAAACCGGGACCGGTTTCCACCGGGAAGGGGCTGGGAGGCGCGGTGGAACCAGTGGACAGGCACCGATTCCGGATGAGGCTCGGAATCGGATGCCAGACGCCAATGGCGTTCGCGGGCAAGCCCGCTCCGACAAGTCCGCTGGACGTGGGCGGTGCTTGCGGAGGAGATGCTCTTTTCCGCCGCTCCGCAGACGTCAATGCGAGCGGCCGGCGGGACGAAACCTGATACAGGCACCGGCTTCACAGACAATACTTCGGAGGTGAACCGCGCGTGAAGGGCGTCATTCTCGCCGCCGGCAAAGGTACCCGCATGCTGCCTCTCACCGAGCGCCGCCCCAAACCCCTCGTGCCGGTGCTCGACCGTCCCATTCTCGAACATATCGTCGTCGGCGCGCGGGATGCCGGCGTGGACGAGATCGCGCTCATCATTCAGCATCTCGGCGAGGCGGTCATCGACCATTTCGGCGATGGCAACCGTCTCGGGGTGCGCATTGAGTATATCTGGCAGGGCGAACCCCGGGGCACTGGGCACGCGGCGCTCATGGCCGAGGATTTCGTGGCGGGCGAGCCCTTCTTCATGTCCTGGGGCGATATCCTCGTGCCGCCCGAGAACTACCAGGCGGTGGTCCGGGCGTTCCAGGAGGATGAACCGGACGCGGTCCTGAGCCTCAACTATGTAGAAGACCCCTTCGAGGGCGCGGCGGTGTATGAGGAGGATGGGTACGTCACCCGCATCCAGGAGAAGCCGCCGAAAGGCACCAGCACCACCACCTGGAACAATGCCGGGGTCTTCGTCTACCGACCCGAGTTCTTCGACCGCCTGCGGCAACTGACGCCGTCGGTGCGGGGGGAGATTGAGCTTCCAGACGCAGTGCAGGCCATGATCCGCGAGGGGCGGCGCATCCGCGCGGTGA
>JAGPGE010000782.1 GCA_018056145.1 Armatimonadota bacterium | reverse complement strand
AGGTACACGTGCTGCAGGGCGAGCGCCCGCGGGCCAGCCAGAACAAGTCCCTTGGACGGTTCCATCTGACGGGGATCCCGCCGGCCCCGCGGGGCATGCCGCAGATCGAGGTCACCTTCGACATCGACGCCAACGGCATCCTGAACGTGTCGGCGCAGGACAAGGCCACGGGCAAGCAGCAGTCGATCACGATTACCGGATCGGGCCAGCTGTCCGATGAAGAAGTGAAGAACATGGTTCAGCAGGCCGAGGCACATGCGGCCGAGGACAAGAAGTTCAAGGAGCTTGCGGACGCCCGCAATCAGGGCGACCAGGTTGCCTACCAGCTCGAGAAGACGCTGAATGAGCTTGGGGACAAGGTTGCGGAGTCCGACCGGACGGCGATCAAGGACAAGATCGAGGCCTTGCGCGAGAGTGTGAAGGGGGAGGACGCGGCGGCGATCCGGGCGGCCATCGATGCGGTGAACCAGGAGTTCTCCCAAGTGTCGCAGCGGATGTATGAGCAGTCGGGTTCCACCGGATCCACGCCTGAGCCGGGACCCGCGGGAGCAGGGGCGCCTCACGAACCGTCGGTGGGTGAGGATGTAATCGAGGGCGAGTTCGAGGCGGAAGACAAGTAAGGAACGGCAGAGGAGGGGCTGGATAGGGTCCCGCGCTTCGTCCCGAAGCGCTGCCCTATGCGGCCCCTCCAAAGGGCAGGAGCAGACGCGAAGACAGAAGGGGCAGCAGGTGAGGCGACGTGGCCTACACGAACCGGCCGTATGAGGACATTGACCGGCTGCGGGCCCGGCTAAGGAGCCTTCTGGACCAGGCTTTCCCGGCACAGCCCGCGCCGAAACAACGGCGCTGGTCACCTCCCGCGGACATCCGCGTCACCGAAGACGGGATTGTGGTGGAGCTTGAGGTCTGCGGCATGGCGCGGGAGAGCATCAATGTGGTGCTGGAGGGCAGCGTCTTGACCATTGACGGAACGCGGGAACGTGATGGTGAAAGCGAGCAGTTCCTGGTGGCTGAACGGCCGGCGGGAAGCTTCGCGAGGTCCTTTAGTTTGGCTTTCGAGCCGTCGGAAGTGAACGCGGCCCTGGATTCGGGGGTATTGACGGTGGTCGCGCGGCGGTGAGGCGGACCTGCGGGGCAAGAATTGGCCGAGGAGAGATGGCAGGCGGTGAGACATGCGCTTCGGTGATGTGCTGGAGTTACAGGAGCAGGTCGAGCGGGCTTTCCGGGACGCCATCGCGGCAGGCAAGGCGCGGCCGGCGGTCCCGTCATTCGCGCCGCCGACCGATGTCACGCGGACGATGGGCGAGTATGTGGTGCGGTGCGATCTTCCCGGTGTGACCGCTGAGGATGTGCGCGTGGTGGCTGATGAGGGCGTGCTGCGGATCGCCGGGCGACGGCAACCGCCTGCCGGCAGGCTCCTGAGGTCAGAGCGCAAGGCCGGGTCTTTCGCGAGGGTCATTCCACTGCCGTCGGACGCGGATGTGTCGAAGGTGTCCGCGAGTCTGAGGCAGGGCGTGCTTACGGTGACGGTGGGGCGCCTCGAGGCCAGGCCTAAGGGACCGGTTGAGGTGCCAGTCCGGGTCGAGAACGGGTAGACAGATGGTGCGCGACACGACGAAACACAGCGGCGAGATTCCATGGAAGCGACAGTAGACTTCTACGAATTGCTTGGCGTCCAGCGCGGTGCGTCTCCGGAAGAGATCAAGAAGGCGTACCGTAAGCTCGCGCGCAAGTACCACCCGGACGTTAACCCGGGCGACAAGGCGGCTGAGGAGAAGTACAAGCAGATCAGCCAGGCCTTCGAGGTGCTCAACGACCCGGAGAAGAGGAAGAAGTACGACCAGTTCGGGACCGCCTGGCAGCAGGCCCAGCAGAGCGGACAGTGGCAGGGCGGCGACGTCCGGGACTTCGTGTACACCAACTTCGGCGCGGGAACCTTTGAGGAGATCTTCGGCAGCATTTTCGGGGATTTCGGGCGGTCGTCGGGCCGTCAGAGAGCGCGGGTGCAGCCCCAGCCGCAACGGGGCGCGAACATCGCGCATGAGCTGACAGTGACTTTCGCCGAGGCGATGCACGGGACCCAGAAAGAGCTGAACCTGAGCATCGCGGATGTCTGCCCGGAATGCGGCGGTGTCGGCGGGAAGACCCAGACCTGCACCGCTTGCGGCGGCACCGGGCAGAGCGCGCGCGGCGGGATCTTCGGCATGGCGGCGGCCTGCCCGCAGTGCCAGGGAACCGGCGAGATGGTGACCTCCCAGTGCCCCAAATGCCGGGGTGGCGGCGAGGTCCTGCGTGAGCGGCAGATCAAGGTGAAGGTACCGCCGGGGGTCAAGACCGGGAGCAAGATCCGGCTGGCGGGCGAGGGTGGCCGAGGCATCAACGGCGGACCCAATGGCGACCTGATCCTGCAGATCAACGTCAAGGAGCACCCGTTCTTCCACCGCGTGGGCGATGATGTGGAGGTGGAGGTACCGATATCGTTCACCGAGGCGGCGCTGGGCGCCAAGATCAATGTGCCCACCGTTGATGGCCAGGTGAGCCTGAAGATCCCGCCCGGGACGAAGAGCGGCCAGAAGTTTCGCCTGCGCGGGCAGGGTCCCCAGGTGCCCGGAAGCCGCAACCGCGCCGACCAATTCGTGCGCGTGGCCATCGTCCCACCGCGGCGGCTGAGCAAAGAGCAGCGGGAGCTTCTGGAGGAACTGGAGCGGGTGACGCATGAGGACCCGCGGGCCGACCTGCCGACAGCTTTGAAGTGAGACGACCTGGATGTGGAGGTAACTCATGGCGCACAATAATGACGAGCCGGTGTACTACATCAGCGTGGCAGCGCGGCTGGTGCAGTGCCACCCCCAAACCCTGCGGACGAACGGCTGGGCCTGGTGAACCCCAGGCGCACCCGGAGCAATGTACGCC
>JAGPGE010000781.1 GCA_018056145.1 Armatimonadota bacterium | reverse complement strand
AGTGGACCGGAAAGGCGAAAGGCGTCGCGGGCAAGCCCGCTCCAACAAGCTCCCTGAATGTACCCGCCTCAACCGTCCGAGGGCGCTCCACTCGACAGGCGGCCGCCGGACCGGAGAGGTCGGCGGCATCGCCGCCATTCACTCATGGTCGTCGGGTGCCCGGACCTGTCCGGGCGGGCCCCGACGATGTGCGCGAGTAACGCGCTGGGGCCCGGTCCCTCCAGGACCACCCGGCGCCCATGTTCGTGAGGTAAGCCCCTGCCACCGGTGACCTGATGAAGAACCCGATCCGCACAATTCGGCGCGCATTGCAGGTGGCGTTCCTACTCCTGTTCATCGGCCTCCTGTGGGAGGCCCGGTGGCACGCTACGGGCAGCGCGCCGCCCGCGCAGTGGTTCCTGCGCATGGACCCGCTCTCCGGGCTGGTCACCGCCCTCGCGCCCACTCATACCTGGCTCGCGCTCTTCTGGCCGGCCCTGGTTCTCCTCGCGCTGACCGCCATCTTCGGCAGGTTCTTCTGCGGTTGGATCTGCCCCCTGGGGACCTGCATCGACGGGTTCGACCACCTCTTCCTGCGTAAGCGCAAGCAGCGCTACCCGTGGCTGAATCGACCCAGCTGGAAGTACTACCTGCTGGGTGTCGTCCTGGTGGCAGCGCTGTTCGGCACCCAGCTTGCGTGGATTCTCGACCCGATTCCCCTTGCCACGCGCACTTTTGCCGTCGTCGCCTACCCGATCGTCATCGGCGCGTACAACCTCGGCGTCGTCAAGGGCTGGCCGATCCTCGATCGGCTGGGCCTCGACTGGTATCCCACTGATGTCAACCCCGGCTTCTCCCTGAATCTCGCGGTCCTGCTGGTCTTCGCAACAGTGCTGGGTCTGAGCGTCATCAGCCGCCGCTACTGGTGCCGGACGCTCTGCCCACTGGGAGCATTGCTGGCGTTCGCGGGGCGTTTCGGTCTGTGGAACCGTAGAGTCGAGGGCTGCGCGAACTGCCGGGTCTGCGAGGCCGACTGCAAGATGGGGGCGATCCCCGAGCCCGAAGAGGGCGGGGATTACTCCCGCACCCTGCAGGCGGAGTGCATCCAGTGTTACGACTGCACGACCTGCCCGCGCGAAGGGACACACATCGGCCTGCATATGAAGCCGAAAGGGCTGGATTCCGCCACTGGAGCAGGGAGACGGCAGTTCCTGGCGGCGCTTGGCATCGGCGCGCTGTACGGCATCACCGCCTCGGCAGGCGGGGGCAGGCGCGCCACCCATGACCGCCTCATCCGCCCGCCTGGGGCGATCATGCGCGAGCCCGGCGGCGGAATCCGCAACATGAGCGAATCCGAGTTCCGCGACCTGTGCCTGCGCTGCGGGGCGTGTATGAAAGCCTGCGTCACCGGCGGCATTCAGCCCGCGGTGGTGGAAGCCGGGTTTGACGGTCTGTTCACGCCGATTCTCGTTCCGAAGATCGGCCACTGCGAGCAGAGCTGCACAGCCTGCGGGGACGTCTGCCCCAGCGGCGCCCTGGGCAAGTTCACCGTGGAGGAGAAGACGCACATCCACATCGGCCTGGCGACGGTGGATCAGAACAAGTGCCTGTCATGGCGTCGCGGCAAGCAGTATCGCCTCTGCCTGGTCTGCGACGAACACTGCCCGTATGACGCGATCAGCATTATCAAGAATCACGACGGTCTGCGGGCGCCTTTCGTGAATGCCGACAAGTGCGTGGGCTGCGGCCAGTGCGAGCACGTCTGCCCCGAGAAGCCCGAAGCGGCGATCGTCGTGCACCGGTCGGACGCCGGCATCTGAGTCGGCCCGGTTCCCAGGATCACCACAGGCCGTCTGTCCCGCAATCAGAGAGCCGCCCCGCGCTCGACCCCGGCGCACACGCCTCGCCCTCTTGTTGGAGCGGGCTTGCCCGCGAACGCCGTTGGTTCAGGCAGGTATCCCCGCCTTCCCCCGCGAATAACCTCTTCCTGCCCAACCCCGTACCCAGATGGAGTGATCGCCAATGTTGCGCCTGATCGCCACAGTTCTCGCGCTTGCATTCATTCTCACGCCTGCCCTCGCAGCGAAGATGACCCTGACCACCGACGGGAAGACCGCCTACAGCATCCTCATCGACCCGGACGCATCCGGCCCCGAACAGTGGGCGGCCGATGAGCTTCGCAAGTTCCTCTATGAGTCCACCGGCGCGGAGTTCGAGATCAAGAAGGGCACTTCCGTGGGGTTCGAACCGGTGATCGTGGTGGGGCCGGGGAAAGCTGCCCGGAGCCTGGTGCGCAACATCGACTTCGATCAGCTCGGAGCCGAGGAGTTCATCATCGAATCACGCCTGCCCCACCTCGTTCTCGCCGGAGGCAGGCCCCGCGGCACCCTCTATGCGGTCTACTCCTTCCTGGAGGATGTCGTCGGCTGTCGCTGGTGGACTTCCACCGCCAGCACCATCCCGAGCATGCCCACCCTCACCTTCCAGGAGCGCCATGACCGCCAGCGCCCGCTCCTGGAGTACCGCGAGCCTTTCTGGTGGGACGGCTTTGACGGCGACTGGGCCGTGCGCAACCGCGCCAACAGCAACCACGCGCGCATTGACGAAGCCCGGGGCGGGAAGATCACTTACGGCGGCCCCTTCTTCGTCCACACCTTCAACCAGCTTGTCCCGGACTCCATGTTCGCCGAGCACCCCGAGTGGTTCAGCGAGATCGACGGCGAACGCATCGGCGGCCCCGGGGTGCATTCGCAACTGTGCCTCACCAACCAGGCGCTCAAGGACTATGCGGTCAAGGAAGTCCTGGGTTGGATCGAAGCCCACCCGGATGCCGACATCTTCTCCCTGAGCCAGAACGACTGGGACCGGCACTGCAGGTGCGCCGAGTGCATGAAGCTGGAGGAGTATGAGGGCTCGCCCTCGGGCCCGCTCCTGCAT
>JAGPGE010000780.1 GCA_018056145.1 Armatimonadota bacterium | reverse complement strand
CGGGCGCGCCGCTGTATGTCTCGGGCAGGTATCTCGTCTGGCCCCAGATCTCGCCCACGGGGGTGACCCACCGGGTGGTGGTCAGGCCGTTGTGAGTCTCGCTCTCCACGGTCACGTTGTCGTAAGTGCTTCGGGAGACCGTGGCATAGCCCAGGAAGTACCCCACGTGGTAGTCCCGGTGAAGCGCGACGAAACCCTCTTCGCCCTCGTACTCGGGCGGGTAATCTCCATCGGCCTGCCTGGCGTGACGCCAGTAAGTGAGGTCACAAAACCACGGGAAGGTGTCGGGACGCTCACCTTTCAGCGCGGTGAGCAGGCGCTCCCGAAAGGTCATTGGCAACGCCTACGCCTCCTGGGTGCTGAAAATCGGTTTGACGCTTTCGATGGACGCGATCAGCCGGTCACGCTCGGGTTGCGTCAGCGGTCGGTAATCCATGGCCTTGTCCACCGCGATTTTGAAAAGCCGATCATCTGCAGGAGGCACGATGGATACGACCGGCAGGTCCAGCGTGTAGCGGATCGCCAGGCCGGACAGGTCCGGGTCATCATTGGGCCGGTACCAGGCCTTCGGGTACTTCTTCTCCTCGCCTGGCTGAAGCGGCGTCCAAGCCATGGCCTTGATCGCCAGGAGCTTCGCGCCCTTTTCCTTCGCCTTGGCCACAAGTTGCGGGCCGAAATTCCCGTTTTCCCAACAGACCACGTTCAGCGGGAACAGGACCGTGTCGAAGTTGAACCGGTCCAGCATGAGCAGGGCGGCCTCGATGGAATGCGCCGAGAAGCCGATCAGGCCGATCTTCCCCTGTTCGCGGGCCTTCAGGAACGTCTCCATCGCCCCGCCGGGAGCCATGATCTGGTCAACTTCCTCAGTCTTCGTGACGCCGTGGAACTGGTACAGGTCGAAGTGATCGGTGCGCAGAACCTTGAGGCTGTTTTCCAGTTCCGCCAGTGCGCCTTCGGCGTCGCGGCGAACAGTCTTGCAGGCGAGGAACGCCTTGTCGCGGTAGGGTTCGAGAGCGGGCCCCAGGCGGTCCTGGGCGTCGTAGTAGGTGGGCGCGACGTCGTAGTAGTTGACCCCTTTGTCCCAGGCCCAGGCCACGATGTCGTTGGCCTCCTGCTGGGGAACCTTCGCAACCACCAGGCCGCCAAGACCCACGATGGACAGGGCCTTGCCGGTGTCACCCAGGGGGCGGGTGGGCAGGCGCTTCTGCGGCTGGTCATCGGCGGATGTGATTCCGGCCGCCGCCGCCGCACCCACTCCGGCCGCCGCGACCGTGGACAGGAATTCGCGTCGTCTCATATCGATCACCTCTCGCAGGCTATCCAATGCCCCTCCACCAGGTTCTTTCGCCGCGCGGAATACCGTAACCTTCGCCCTTGCGCGGAAGAGTGCAGGTCATCCTTCGGACAGGAAGCCGCGCTCCGCTAGTATTCGCCTCAGGTTGCCGCCGAGGATCAGCCGCTTGTCCTCTTCCGATATGCGCGCGTACAGAATCGGCCCTAGTCCCCAGGCGATGGGCAGGTCCATGAGGTCCGAGCCGAAGAGCAGCCGATCCGCACCGTACAGGTCCACGAAGCGCTCGGTCTGGCCCCAGTCGAGGAACGGGCAGGTGCAGACGAAAAGGTTCGGGTAGTCCCGGACAACTTCTGCCAGGTGACCCACTGAATGGCCTGTGAAAAGCACTGCGTTCGGGTACGTCTCGCAGAGCCGCCGGATCTGCTGCGCTGAGCCCCAGTGGTGGTGAAGCATGAGCAGGCCGTGTTCATGGGCGAACCGGCAGGCCACGTCCACCAGGGGGCCCTCGTCCGGGTACCCCTGGAAGCCGGGGGCCAGCTTGATCCCGCGCATGCCCCGGGCAAGGCCGCGCTCGATCTCCGAGATCATGTAGCGCTCGCCGTGGCCGGGGTTCACCAGCGTGAAGCCCACGAACCTGCATGGGAACTCCCGGATCATCCGTGCGCAGGTGTCGTTGCCAAATGTCTCGTCGGGCTGGGACCCGGCGAAGGGGAACAGGCAGCAGATACCCACCCCAAGCCGGTCCATCTCCGCCACCAAATCCCCGGGCGAATCCTGGATCACATGCCGCCTGCTGCCCCAGCCCACATGCCCGTGGCAATCCGCGAACCCCTGCCCGGCCAGCGGCCCGCGGTTGCGAGCCATCCCGTGCAGGCTGTCAACCGGTTCGGGCCATGCAGGCGTCTCGGCGAAGCTGATGTTGGGGTTCCACGAGATCAGCTGTCTCAGGTTGCCGCCGGCGATTGCGCGCAGGTCATCCTCCGCGACATCCGCGTAGTCCAATTGCGCCTTGCTGGCGGCCGGGGTGTGTGAGGGCAGGCGGGAACTCCACAGGAGCCTGTCCGCGCCGAACTCTTGGCAGATGAACTCGATGCGCTTGTGGAGCCACAGGGCGCCCATGTCCACCTTGAGGTTCGGGCAGGCTCCCAGGGCCTGGTACATGCGGCGCTGGCCACCGTAGATGCGGCATTCGGTTGCGATGACGGGCAAGTCTGGGTGATCTCGGCAGATGCGGACGATCCCGGACCAGTCCGTCTGATCCGGCGACTGGTCTAGCGCGGGGTTCGGGCAGACGAAAAGCGGGACCCGGTGGCGTTCCAGTTCCGCCGCGAGGTCTCCGATTGCCCAGTCCTCCAAGGGGATTCCGAACTGCCCGCTGAACAGGAATACCGCGCCCACGCCCTGCTCGCGCATCTGTTCCACAAGCTCATCCGGTGGCGGGGTCTCGCGGCTCCGGGTCATCACCGCGCACCAGGCCGGATGCAGGCGCGGCTGACCGCGCGTAAGCTCCACAATGCGCGCATTCCCGGCCCGGACGTCGTTGTACGCGGCCATCGGGTCGATGACCAGCGCTTCGGTGATGCCGAAATGGTCCATCTCGGCCAGCAGAGACGGGGCATCGCGCGGT
>JAGPGE010000076.1 GCA_018056145.1 Armatimonadota bacterium | reverse complement strand
ACTCACCAGTGTGTCGTGGTCTTGCTCAAGCACCAGCACCTTCAGGCCGTCACGGACCCGCGCGAGATCCGGCGCGGGACCGTCCACCGTGAGTGCCTGCCGCCCGATGATGAGCAGATCGTAGCTGGTGAGATCGGCGTTGGGAGCCACGCGCTCGAAACTGATGCCAGCGGCTTCGAGCTCAACGGCGCTGGCCCCCAACGGGTCGAACAGAGCGATGCGCGCGTCGTTCGCCGGCGCCGGGCAGCCCGGCAGGACGTGTATGTCAAGCCCATCGCCCTGCAGAAGCTTGCCGTCAACCCGGAACTCGGCGGCCAGGCGAAGCGAGCCGGGGGCGAGTATTGGCGGCAAGTCGGCGGAGACTGGCACGAGCTGCTTACCGCCCGCAGGCACCGACACGGAACCTTCGCCCCGCGCAATGTCCTTCCCCAGCGTCCACCTGTACTCGCACTCCACATCCTGCCGGGTGTCGTTCAGGATTACCAGTTGCTTCTGCACCGTCTCGCCGGGAAGGAAGTTGTGACCCTTTTCCGTGAAACCCTCGGGGCCGCCCCCGATATATGCGCACAGCGGCATGTTCCAGCGCAGGAACGCCTCGCCCAGAACCGATGGCTTGCGCGAGTCCGGGTCGGCTGCGTCGATGTACTGCCCGCCCGGCAGCAGCCTGTCCGGCACGATTCCAGGCTTCTGCAGCCCCTCGTACTTCGCCGCAAGCTCGATCACCCGGTCGCTCCTGCCCGGCGCGGGTTCCCACAGCCCGCCCTGGTCCCACGGGAGCATTGCCGATACGCCCCAGGTGCGGTGCGAGCGCCAGTTGTCCGCGGCGAAAAGGGCCTGTATCTCCAAGTAGTTCTCGGTCTGTCGGCCCATGTGCTGGTTGAGGTACCCCCAGTGGAATGGCTTGCCCCGCGACCACAGGTCCTCCTCATGAGCCATGGAGCGCACCTTGGTCGGGGTCATCTCGTAGGCCCTCTCACCCACGTAGGGCGCGGCGTATTCGGAGTCCCAGATCCACTGGAACGCCTCAGTGCGCCAGATGAACGCCGGACCCCGATAGCTGGACCAGGACGAGATATGGGGCAGGCCCCATTCCACGAAGAACAGGGGCTTTACCCCCACCGTGCCCCAGTGCTCCAGCCAGTCCGAACGCTCCTGCAGCGGCGCCCAGTTGAGGTAGATGTTCACCGTGTGCATATCGCCCAGGTTGCCCGACTGGTGGTGGTAGATGGGCCGCGTTGGGTCTATTCCCCGGGCAATCTCCTGGGCCATGAGGGCTTCCTGCCGGATCCTGCGTGGCGCCGCGCCCTCAACATCGGGGTTCTCGGGGCTGTAGATCCCGTCGATCTTCAGAGGGTTCTGGTCGCCGTAGTACCCCGTCGCGTTATGGTTCATGGCGTACATGACCATGCCGGGGTGGTTCCGGACGCGCCGGATCAGCCAGTCGGTGAGCCGCTCATAGGCGGCCCCGGTTTCCGGCTCTTCCGGGTTCATGCGGAAGTCCCGAACGTGCGGCAGGGAGAATGAACACAGCACTCCGGCGCGATCACAGGCCTCAAGCAGGCCATCCATGTATCCCACAGACCCCGGCTTGAAGTGGTAGTTCCCGGTGATGAGGAAGTTGAACCCGTACTCCTTCATACGCTCAAGCGTCGCCATGCAGCCTTCGAAAGACGCCAGGTTCGCGCCGCGGTTGATGTTGTTCGTGTGCAGGGCCCGGAGGTGGACCGGCTTTCCATTGAGCACGAAGTCGCGACCGTCGATCCAGAACTCCCGGAATCCGAAGCGCACCGGGAAGGCTTCGTCGATCAACTCTCCGGAATCCTTCAGCAGGCTCACCCGAACCTCGTACATGTTCTCCGGAGTGTCCAGGTCCCAGAGCTTCGGGCTGTCCCAGAGGGCCTCGCACGTCAGACGACCTCCAGCATCCGCCGCGGTCGATGGTTCGGAAGTGATCTCCTTCACCACCTCGTCGCCATCCATCACCACCGCGCGCAGCCGCGCATCGCCCGTCCAGTCGCCCTCGATCATCGCCTCCACCCTGATCTGCTTCTGGCGGAAGGAGGTGACGATGCCAATGTCGCCCAGCTTCACCCCGGGCGCTTCCGCATCCAGGTACACGTCCCCGGTGAGGCCGCGCAGGTCGATGCGCGCGTCGCTGGTGATAACTCGGTCGGGCGCCATAAAGACCTGTGATTCCGTCTCGAGAGGACGCGCGGTCACGAGCACGGCGAGTTCCTGGGCGACTCCCGGGCGCACCAGGGGAGTGATGTCCACCGGGCCGCCGGGAAACCAGACTTCGCCCGCGGGTTGCCCGTCCACGAAGACCTTCGCGTGTGTCTGGACCATGCCGAAATCCACCGTGATGCGCCGGCCTGCCCAGGCTTGCGGAACGCTGAAAGTGCGGCGGTACCAGGCCTGATCGAAGCTCGCGAGGTCGATGCGATCCGCGGCCCAGTCGGACAGGAGCGCGGACTGTGCATCCCCGGTCTCGGTGCGCGGCCAGATGCCCGGCACCTTGAACCAGCCCCAGCCCTGTTTGTCGCCGGGCACGGACTCTCCCGCGGGCTCAGCCACGGGCAGGAAGCGCCAGAGGTCATTGAGGCAGATGCGGGCGCGTGTCGGGGTCTCCTGCTTCCACGCGGTCTCCATATTCCACAGGTTCGTGATGCCCTCCGGCGCGGGCACGTCCTCCTTCGCCCTGGACCGCAGGCGCGAGACGGTGATCCTGATGTCGTCGAACTCCGCGCTGCCCGAAGCGCCGAACATTGCCGGTCCCAGGCTGAGGGAGACCGCGCCTTCCGGCACCTTGAACTCGCGCTCATAGTCCACCCAGTCCGTGCTGCCAACCGCGTGGAACACATTGGGCCATGGATCAAGGTGCTTACCGTCGGCATCCTGCCATTCCATGGTGAGGCGGGCATCCTTCCAGCCCTCATCCCCCAGCACCACGTCGGTGGAGCGCATGCGCGTGGTCACCACCAGGCGCGCCCAGTCGGGATCAAGGGCAATCCGCTGGTTCACGCTGCCGTACCGGTCGATCAGTATCCACGTATTGCCGCCTTCCCGCCTGACGTGGTCCGCACTCATGTTCGCCCAGTTGTCCGGGCGCCCATCGCCGTTGGCGTCGAGTTCGAAGTCACCGTTGCGTACGAGGTTCTCCGCAGGCTGCGCGCTGGCCGGTTGGGCGACCAGCAGGGAACCCAGCGTGGCAAGAAGGACCAGCGCGAACACTGCGGATTCGTCCCACCGAACATGGTTCATCTCAGGCCACCATCCTTCGGCGCGCGGCTCACTGATCGCCGCGTGCAGGCATCCGTCATCTGTGTGAGGTTCAACGTCCATTGCGGCTCATCCTGCCACTGCCTGCGAGCGGGAGAATCTGGCCAGAGGCTCGAGTCAGTACAATACATGGCCCCCATAGCGCCACAGATATGCTATAGTGGCGGCGCAGCCTGACGCGGGCGGGTTGCGGTGTGAGCCCGAATCTGCAGGATACGGGGGGGTAGGGGGGCCATCACGCGTCTTCCGGGGCACGTGGAATGGCCGACGGCACACATCGGTACTTCGAGGAGAGCGCGGATCTCGCTGAGCCGGCGTGCCGGCGAGCAGCGATGCAATTCGCCGGCCTTGCGGCTGCGTTTTTGGCTGTCTGCGCTCTAGCGAACCTCCTTGTTGACCCCGCTGCGCGCTGGGGCAGTCCTCTGGGCTTGGAACCCGCCACTCTGCGGGGTGACCGCAGAGTCGTTGAGCGCCTGCGCACCCATCGCGACCCGATCGATGCGCTGATCATCGGTTCGTCCCACTCATTCTCCTTGCACGCCGAAGACCTGAGCGCGGCCACCGGTTTGCAGGCGTTCAACGCAGCCAGCGCCGGCGCGCGCGTTGAGACGATGTGCGCGGTGCTGCGGTACGTCGCCGCACAATCCGGCACATGGCCTCGTCTTCTGATCGTCGGCGCCGATGTCGGCAGCTTCTATGGCGAACTGGACACCGACATCGCTCTCACCAGCGACCTTGGCGCACACATTCCCTATGCCCTGTCCACCTGGGACCGTGTTGCGCTGCGAGGCCGCGCAATACGCTCTCTGTTCGAGATCGTCACAGTGAATGCCAGCCTGCGCTCCATGCAGAAATGGCGCAGCCGGCGGGACTCTGCAATGAAGGCGGTGCTGCTCGCCGAGGCGGGCGAAGCCCCCGGACCGGCCACGGTCCCGCTGGACCCGAAGATCGTGGAGCGACGCACCCGGCACAGGGCGGCGGAGTACGGCGAGCGGTACCAGGCGCAGTCGCTGGACCCACGCCGCGTGCAGTGGTTCAGCGATCTGGTGCGTGAGGCGGCTGCGAACGGCAGCGAAGTGATCCTCTACCTGACCCCGCTCACCCCCCGGGTCGACGCGGGGGTAAGGAAGACAAGCAACTACGCACACCTCCTCAGCGAGACCTGGGGTCTGCTCCGGAGCCTAGAGCGCGGCAGCCCGCGGGTCACCGCTGTCGACTGTTCAACCATCGACAAGTTCGGGGGCCGCGCCGAATGGTTCGTGGATGGGGTCCACGGCACCCGGGACAATGGCCGTGCCGTGATCCGGCACTGCCTCGCGCAGGCCGGCTGGCACGGCCCCGCTCCTCATCTGCATGGCCGCAAGCTGGTACGACACCAGTCGAGAGAGTAGGCGAGGGCTCGGTTGCTCTTCAACAGCCACGTGTTCATCTTTGCGTTCCTGCCGGTCGCTGTCACAGGCTGGTGGATGCTTCGCAGACAGGATGCGCGGCTGGTCTGGCTTACCCTAATGTCGTACCTGTTCTACGCTTACTGGGACTGGCGCTTCGTTTCCCTCATGCTCGTCTCCACGGTGATCGACTACACCGCGGGTCTGGGCATCTCCCGCAGTGACGTACCGTCCGTGCGAAAGCGCTGGCTGGTCGCTTCACTGGTGGCCAATCTCGGCCTGCTCGGTTTCTTCAAATACAGCGGGTTCTTTCTCGCGTCCGTCGCCGCCGTGTGCCGGGCAGCCGGTCTCGACTGGGCCGTCCCCACGCTCAGTATCATCCTGCCAGCGGGCATCTCCTTCTACACCTTCCAGTCGATGTCATACACAATCGACCTGTACCGGGGCATCGTTCAGCCCGCGAAGAGCTTCCTGCATTTCGCGCTCTATGTCAGCATGTACCCGCAACTCATCGCGGGGCCGATCGTGCGCTACTCCTACATCGAAGACCAGCTTGCCGAACTCAAGCAGCGCCTTCCCGCCATCGACTTGTGGCGTGGCATCTACTTTTTCGTCTGGGGCCTCTCGCTCAAAGTGCTGGTGGCGGATACGGTCGCCTCGTACTCCGACCGATTCCTCTCGGCACACGAGACCATCGCTTTCCCCACAAGCTGGCTGGCGATGCTCGGGTATGCTTACCAGATCCTCTTCGACTTCGACGGGTACAGCTGCATGGCGGTGGGCCTGGCTTTCATGCTGGGGTTCCGCATGCCCCAGAACTTCGACTCACCTTACAAGGCGGCCAACCCCTCCGACTTCTGGCGCCGCTGGCATATCACGCTCTCGGAATGGCTGCGCGACTACCTGTATTTCGCCCTGGGCGGCTCACGCCACGGACTCGGTACGACAGTGCGCAACCTGTTCCTGACCATGTTCCTCGGGGGGCTTTGGCATGGTGCGGGCTGGACTTTCGTCGCCTGGGGGATCTTCCACGGAGCGTTGCTGGGGGGCTACCACGCGCTGCGGTCCGTGAACCTGTGGCCGGGGAGCCGCGCCATCGGCCGGGCAATCACATTTACCGGCGTACTGTTCAGTTGGGTGCTGTTCCGCTCCGATGACTTCGGCATGGTCGGGAACGTCCTCTCGGGCATGTTCGGACTGCACGGACTGGAGTCCGAGCACATTCACCTGCGCTTCTACGGTATGCTGGCCCTGTGTTTCGTATGGACCAACTGGGGCCCGAATGCCTGGGACCTGCGCATGACACCCCGGCGGCTGACCGCGTTCGCGCTTGCGCTTGCCTTCGTGGTATCGGTGCTGATGCTGGCGAAACCTTCGCCCTTCCTGTGTTTCCGGTTCTAGCGGTTGTCCGCGGGGCAGGGTCCCCATCGGGGCATGGCGAAACATCGCGTGCTGCCCTCACAACTCCAGCGCAGGTGACCCCAGGATGACTTCGCGCGAGCGGTTCCACGAGACCTTCCGCTACGGCAAGCCCGACCGCGTGTTCATGATGTCCCAGTGGGCGTTCAATGAGACTCGGCAGCGCTGGCTGCGCGAGGGTATGCCGCGGGACCAGCACTACAACACACATTTCGGCTTCGACCGGATGGAGACCATCCCCATCAACAACGCCCCGTGGCCGCCCCCGGAAGTGAAAGTGGTGGAGCAGGGCCAACACTGGACCATCTACGAGGACGAATTCGGGGGACGCACGAAACGCTGGCATGACCGGGAGATCGGCATGTCCCAGTGGATCACCTACCCGATCCGCGGCAGGCGCGAGTGGGATGAATGGAAGAAGCGCTTGGACCCCGACGCGCCGGTGCGTTACCCCGAATACTGGGAGGACCTCAAGCGCTGCTACGCGGGGCGCGACTACCCGTTGGGCATTCACGCCGGGTCGTTCTACGGCTGGATCCGCAACTGGGTGGGGATGGAGCACCTCGCCCTGTGGTACGCCGACTGCCCTGACCTGATCCACGAGATGACCGAATATGTGGCCGATTTCGTCCTGCGGCTCATCGAGCGCGCGGTCAATGAGATCCCGGATCTGGACTACGCGCTGATGTGGGAGGACATGTGCCACAAGACTGGGCCGCTCATCTCCCCGGCGATGTTCCGCGAGTACATGCTTGACCCAATGAAGCGCGTGACGAAGCTCCTGCACCAGGCCGGCATCGACATCATCATGGTGGACAGTGACGGGAAAGTGGACGAACTGCTGCCCCTGTGGCTGGAGGCCGGGGTGAACCTGCACTACCCGCTGGAGGTGGCCGCCGACTGCGACGCCCAGCGGTACCGGGACCTGTACGGGAAGGAAATCCTGCTCATCGGGAACATCGACAAGCGGGTCCTGCGCGATGGGAACTCGAAGGCGGATATTGAGCGCGAGGTCATGTCGAAGGTGCCGAATCTGGTGGCCGAGGGCGGGTTCTCGCCCTGGGTAGATCACTCGGTGCCGCCTGATGTGCCCTACGAGAACTTCCGGTATTACGTGGACCTGATCACTGAGATCTGCACGCGGCCCAGGGGGTAGGGGGCCGATCTGTGGGAATTGCAGGGGGCGCGCCATCAAGTGCGGCGCGCCCCCGCAGCGGCAAACGGCGTTCGCGGCCAAGCCCGCTCCTACAGGTCCGCCTCAGGGGCGCACTCGTCTCCCCCCGGGCGACCTGTCATCGCGTGATAGCGGGCATGCACGACCGGACTCCCCTTCGTTTCCCCTACCTCAGCGGCTCCAGAATCGCCATGGCCTTCTGAATGTCCTCGATCTGCTTCGGGCCGCTGATCTCCCGCTCGATCGTCAAGTGGCCGCTGAACCCCATGGACTTGAGCTTCGGGATGAGCACCGGGAAGTTGACCCGGCCCTCGCCCATCGGCATCTCCTTGCCCAGGTTCACGCCGTCGGTGGGATACTCCCCGTCCTTGCAGTGCGTCCCCTTCACGAACTGGCCGAACACATCCAGCGCGTCCACCGGGTTGGCCTTGCCGTACATGAGCAGATTCGCGGGGTCGAGGTTGATTCCCAGGTTATCGGTGCCGATGTCCTGGATGGTGCGCAGGAGGGTGATGGGCGTCTCCTGTCCCGTCTCGAACCAAAACTCGACGCCATTGGCCTTGCACGCCCGGGCAACGGTCTGCAGGGCGATGATGGTGCCCTTGTACAGGATGTCGCCGGGCCAGTCGGGGATGAACCCGACGTGGGTGGTGATAGAGGGAACGCCGATGCGCGCCGCGATCTCAGCCGCCTGGCACAGGGCATCCACCCGCATGGCCCGGTACTCGACGGGTACGAGACCGATGGTGATCGGCCCCTCAGTGAAGTTCCAGACCGCTGGCCCAGGCAGCCCGGCCCAAAGTGTGGAGATCTCGATCCCGTGGGCGTCCGCGGACTGCTTCAGCGCATCGGCCATCTCGGGGGTGCCGGACGGCGGCCAGTGCACCTGCGCGGAATCGAGGCCGAAATCAGCCACCTTCTTCATCAGCTCATCCGGGTTGTTCCCCAGGTGAGTCATGACTCCCAGCTTTAGCTTTTCAGGCATTGCGAACACCTCAGGTTTATTGGTATTGAGGGCGCTGCGCCAGGCTCCGGCAAACGGGGTCCGGTGCCTTGGCCCCGGCGGGGTACGGGGCAGAGCCCCGAGACATCCCCGCCGCACTGGCGTCGCGTCCATTGCCGTGTTCCGTCCATCAGACCACCCTCAGGCGGTTCCAGCGGATCTCGCTCACGCAGTCAACTACGCACCAGTGCAGTGTGAGCAGCGTCCCGTCATGCAGCAGGTGCGGCGATGGCTGGCCGAACTTGAAGGAACTCATCTCGTGGATCATGATCTTGTCGTCCTGCCGGGCCGCGCCGCTGGCTGCCGCACCCACCCCCCACAGGACGATCTCATCCTCGGTCTCCCAGGTCTCCCCCACCAGCCGTGCCAGTCGCGCGCGCACGCCCGGTTCATCGTACCGGTAGTTGTACGTGAAGACCACGCGGTCCGGGCCGAGCACCGCCGGGCAGCAGCTCTGGCCGTTGAACCCGGTGGGGTTGTAGGGCTGCCAGGTGACGCCGCCATCCTCGGACAGGGCATACTGGCTCGGGACATCGCGGCCTTCTGGCTTGTCATGGGCCCAGGCGACCGCGAGCACGCGCCCCGGCTCGAGTTCCGCGATGCGTACCTCCCAGAACACCAGGCGCTCATTGGGGTCGCGGAATATCGTGGTCATCTGCGACCACGTCCGGCCCTGATCCGACGAGATGAGCGCAATACACATGTCGCCATTGGGCAGGCTGCCGTCCCACGCCATCCAGGTGGACATGGGCACGATCCAGCGACCGTCCGACAGAATGACCACGGGCGCCTGGGCTTCGAAGGGCCCAGGAATCGGCGTAGGCACAACCTCAATGTCACTCCAGGTGCGCCCACCGTCGGATGAGAACGCCTGGATGACTTCCATCGGAAGCAGCCCGCCGGTCTCGTCATTGGCGATGGCGGCTTCCGGGTCGGACCGGTCGAACCGAGTTCCGAAGGCGATGATGCGCCCATCCGGCGAAGCAGTGACCTTGAGACAATCCGAAGTCGGCTTCTCCGGACCGGTGCCCGGATAGAGACGGCCCTCGAGTTGCCAGGTCTTCCCAAGGTCCATGGAGCGGGCCAGTCGGCAGTGGGCATCCGCCGCCTCGAAAGCGCTGCCCATCTGGTACGAGCAAAGCAGCTCGTCCCCGGGCAGTTGCGCAAGCCACGGGAAGTACGCATGCTCGGACCTCAAGTGTGGGCGCGGATTGCGCGCCACCACGCCGGTGTCGATGATCTCCAGGCGAGCCATACTGCCTGCCTCCCTTGGGTCTCTTCGTCGCGTATGACAGGGTTCGATGCAGTGGCCCCCTGCAGCCGCTACTTGACGTCCAGCAGCTCCACCTCAAAGGTCAGCGTGGCGTTCGGGGGAATGACCCCCCCGCGCCCTCATCCCCGTATGCCAGGTCCGGCGGGATGATGAGCTTGCGCTTGCCGCCGACCTTCATGCTCATGACGCCCTCGTCCCATCCCGGAATGACCTCGCCCGCGCCGATCACGAAGGAGAAGGGCATACCGCTGTCAAGGGAGCTGTCAAACTTGGTGCCATCGTCCAGCGTCCCGGTATAGTGGACAACAACCGTCTTGCCCTTCTCGGGCGACGCGCCGTCTCCGACCTTGATGTCTGTGTACTTCAGGCCGGATTTGGTGGTGGTCATCTCGCCTTCCTCTTCGGTCTTAGCTTCATCGGCGGACTCGTCAGCCGGTTCTCCCGCAGTCTCCTCAGGGGTCCCTTCTTTGGCGACCTCAGCACTCTCGGGCGCGAGTGACGGGTCGGTCATGGGCTGGCCCTCCGCGGCGGTATCGGCATTCTTTTCGGGGCAGCCGGCGAGTACGACCACAGCAAGAGTCGCGGCAGCGAGCAAGATCAGACGTACGATCAAGACACACACCTCCAGGTTGTTTGGCGGGCGGCGATGCGCCCGGTTCAGCTGTAGTAAGTCCGGTATCGTTCCAGCGCATTGCAGATGGCTTCGATGTTCTCAAGAGGCACGTCGGGAGCGCATTCGGCCAGGAGCCACAGGCCACCCTCAGGGGATCCGAGCTTCTCCACGCACTCCCGCACGTGGGCGTCGATGTCCTCGGGCTTCCAGAAGGGGAACTTCTGGCGGTCGAGGTCCAGGTTCACGCAGACCTTGCCCTTGCACTCCCGCACCAGGTTGTCCAGTCCATTCGCACCGACCTGCGGGTTGAGCACGTTCACCCCGCACTCGATCAGGTCCTTGATGATCGGCACGATATGCCCGTCGGTGTGCATGTACACCTTCGTGCCGGCCTCGCGGCACAGCCCGTAGATCGCGGCGTAACAGGGCTTCAGGTACTTGCGCCACTTCTCGGGGCTGATGGGCAGGGCGTCCTGCAGGCCGAGGTCGTCGCCGAAGTAAAGCATGCTGGGCTTGTCGGCAAGGCGCTTGCGGGTCTCGGCGAGGTTGTACTCCAGCACGATGTCGATGAGCTTCTGCAGTTCCGGGGGTTCCTCTGCGAAGTCGATCATCATCTCTTCGTACCCGCGCAGGTACGTGAGCCGCAGGAACATGAAGCCGTGGGGCATCCCGTCACCTTCGGCGGGGGCTTTGAACTCATTGACCATCTCCCGCTTCGGGATGGGATGGCCGGTGACGAAGGCTTCCATACCGTCGCGCACGTTGCACCAGACCGAGCCCCAGACATCCACGTGGTTGCCCTCGGCGTAGGTGCCGCCGACAGCGTCGAAATCGCGTTCGCCTTTGCTCGTCTCGCCGAAGATAATCGGGTGCCGCGCAACGAGGTCCTCGAGGGCCTCGCGGTACTTCATCCAGGTGGCGGGAAGCAGGCTGACAGCGACTGGGATGAACTCCGGGTGATCGAAGTTCATAGACTTGATGCGGTCGTCGGAGGCGCTCATGTTGCCCTGTACCCACTCCCGAGTTCGCGGGGTGCGACCAACCCGCGCAGTTTACTCTGCCGGACGGACGAACGCAACCTGCCCCACATTGGTTCCGAGGGCGACCAGCGGGCCATCGGGGGTCTCCAGCACGACCATCTCCACAGGCTGACCCTTGACGGCCGCTGTCGCCGTGAGCTCGCCGACAGCGGAGAACTGCGCCAGGGAGCCATCCCGGCAGCCGGCGAGGACCACCGGACCCCTCGGTCCGGCCAGGCAACGAACAGCAACCGGCGGCGTGGGCGTGCGCTTCGCCCAGCGGCGTTCGAGCCTGCTGTCCAACACCAGCACAAGCCCGGAGCCGGTGGCCGCCGCGGTTTCCATCTGCCCGTCTCCGTCCAGGTCGAAAAGGTCCAGGTCGGGCAGCATTCCAGCGGGAGCCTTCTCGCCGGGGCCGATATGCGCGCAGTACAGGGGCTTGCCCCCGGCGTCCCACATCACGACGCGGTTCCAGACGCCGTTGATGGCGGAGACCACTTCGAGTCTGCCGTCGGCGTTCGTGTCAGTCACCACGGTGCGGGGGCGGTTCTGCGCCGTCCAGCCGCCCACGAAGGTCTGTCCCGCGGGGATGCTGCTGAACCCCGTTCCAGTCTGACTGAGGGTCCCGCTGTTCACCACAGCCACGTGTTCACCATCGTTGGGCCACCGGGCGATGAGCAAGTCGCGCGTTCCGTCCTCACGGGGCACCATGCTGAACCGCCAGCCGGGGCCCCAGAAGATCGGCAGGCGCTTCACAAGCTGCCCGTTTTCGTCCAGGATCTCCAGGGTGCAGGCGCTACCCACGAATGCCCGGCTCTTTTCGGCGTCGAAGACCCCGGTATGCAGGCCGTAGATGCCCGGGTGCGCGGACTTGAACCAATACTGTTTCGCGGCCTCGTAGACCGCCTGGTCCATGACCGAGGTGAACTCCCACTTGCGCTCGCCGTCGAGGGTGAAGGCGATCACCTGCTCGTTCTCGCACCCGGCGAGAAGCAGGCTGTGTTCCGCCCACCAGCGCAGAACGCGGACCTTCGCGCCAGCGTCCATCGTGCGGACGGTGGTTCCCTCCGGCGCGAGAAGGTTGACGGATTTGCCGCTTGCCACTGCGAGCAGCGGCCCCGCCGGTGCGGGGATCGGCTCAATGTCGGCGACCGGTTCGGGCAGGTCCGCAGTCACCACATCCAGCGCGGCCAGGTCAGACGGCGGCGCGGCATCGCGCATCCAGTTGGGCTTGCCGGAAGCGCGGGCAGCATCCAGCGCGCTTTGCAGCCCCTCAAGAACCGACTTCAGCGCATCCGCTGCCGGCACGACGCCGGGCAGATCGTGGCTGCCCGCATCCAGGGCAACGGTTCGAAGCGTTGAGTCTGGGGCCGTTGCGAGAGAGAGTGTGACCGGCTGCGCAGCCTCCACGGACAGTTTGCCTGTTGCGAAGTCCCAGTTCACATCGACCGGCGCGTCTGACTCGAGGAGCCCGTTGGCCGCCTTGCCCATGATAGTGCGCCCGATGAGCCCTTCGGTCGAGAGCAGTGTGAATCCATCAGTTAGCCCGCCCGCTGCGACCTCGACCAACGCCGGCTCCGGCAATGCTAGCGCGCATGTCCTCTCATCGACCTGGATGCAATCGATCTCCCGGTCGTCGCCCGCCATGCCCAGCAGGTAGCAGGCCGTCCGGCGTTCACCTTCACGGACCGGGCCGCGCCAGACCATCTCCGTGACGCCGCCCGGAATGACTTGCCCGGTCCATGAGGGGTGTAGTTCGCAGGTCATCGCTTCAGACACATCGGGCGCGCCGTCGGGACGTATGCGCAGGCC
>JAGPGE010000779.1 GCA_018056145.1 Armatimonadota bacterium | reverse complement strand
CGTCTGCGCCGGATATCCATCAGCCCCTGGGCCGACAAGCGCATGAGCGCCGAGAAGCTGAAAAGCGACGTCATCTATTCATGGAAGCCCAATCCGGCCCCACTTGCGGGCATCCAGTTCGACGAAGACTGGGTGCGGCAGGATATCCGCGAGACCTGCGATATCGCCCGTGAGCATGGCTGTGTCTTGGAGATCATCCTGAAAGACACGCACACCTGCAATCACCAGCCCGTGCGCTTCGACCGCTGGACCCAGATCGCCATGGAAGAGGCCCAGCGGTCCGCGGAATAGGGCACCTGCGCGACACACCCGTGGAGGTCACCCATGAGCCAATGGCCCGGATTCATCCTGCAGTTACTCATTGCCGCGGGCACCGTCTGGTATGTGTCTGCCGCCGTGCGCGGCGCGCAACGAGAGGTCCAGCCGCCGGATGCGCCGACCTCCGAAGCCCCCTCCGACGCCCAGTTCCAGCTCCAGCTATCCCAGGTGAAGGACGTCGCACGCGACGCCCGGAAACACGCGGAGGACGCCGCCCGGTCCGCCTCCGAAGCGCGCCAGGCGCTGGATGCCCTTGCCGGATCGGCGGCGCTTCCGTCGGCTTCGCAAGCACAGGCCACGGGTTCAGTCTCCCGGGAAGACCTGGCGCGTGAAACTGCGGCTCTGCGGGAGCTGCTGGAGCAGGTGCGCGCTGTGTCCAACGCCGCCCGGTCTCAAGCCGAAGCCGCTGACCGGCAACTTCTCGACATGAAAGAACGCCTCAACGTCCTGGGAGACATGCTCGACAAGCCCGAAGACCGTACGGAAGGCCTCTTCGCTGTGTGGATCGCCACCATCATCGAGAAGCACCGGGGCGAGATCAGGGCCCTAGAGACCATGTCCGAGCCGGTGCGGGAGATCGAGGGCCTGGACGTTCGCGCCTTCTGCGACCAGATGAACCTGATCGCGCGCCTAGTCGACCCGGAGCAGGGCCTGGTGCCACTGGACTGGTTCCTGACGCACTGGGGGATAACAGTAGCCCGCATCGGTGGCATCCTGCGCGGGTACATCGCCCTGTGGCGCCGCGAGGCCCGCCGGCCCGACGCCCTGAAGGATCTCGAGTGGCTCATCCGCCGCTGCCAGGAGCACACGGCCGAGTAGGCGTTCTCCCGACATATCAGCCGTTCGCCGTCGCCGTCCGGAAAACCCTCAGGGGAACGCGCTCCGGTCACGGTGTGCAAGGGCGCGATTGCTTACGGCGAAGCCAAAGCAGTGCTGCATCAGCAAAGCACACCAGGGAAGGATTGGTCTTCCACTCACCGTCGGCCGTTGCCCTTCGCCGTCGAAAGGGCCTCCTCTTCACGGCACACTCACCTGCCCCGGTCCCTTGTCCGGCGCAGCACCCGCTGCTGCCCGAGCCCACATTGGACTAGTTCTCGTGAATGCCGTGAACGCCGACGTCGGCGCGGCGACTGCCAACATCGACCCGATTTCCCACGCGAATCGCCCGTAGTCCATCCACTCGCCGCAGGCCGCGTCGCACAGGAACAGCCCAATCGACGTGCGGTTTGGCGCGGGAACCTCCCCCAGTTCCTCGGCCACGTGCCCGAGTCGCCCCACACTTCCGGCTACCGTGCCCGGCATGAGAGCCAGCGCGGCCGCGATGACCACCCACGGCCCCCCTGCGCCGTATTCCGGTCCCAGCAGGCCCGCGGTCTCGTCGAACCGGTCCAGGTAGTCGCCGAACGCCGACCGCTCCTGCATCAGGTCGGCGCTGTCCCGCTTCGCCGCCAGCGAGTGCAGGTTCCAGTCCGCCGCAACCGATGCCGCCAGCGAGTCGAAAGGCGTAGTGTCGACCGCGCGCTCCCGGAGCGATGTCCAGATCCCCTCCACGCGCGCTGCAATCTGCGTCGGCGACAGTCTCAGCGCGCACAGGCGCGCCGCCACCGGCTCACTACTGGGGCCCAGCGACCAGCCCTGCATCCGCAGTCGCTTGAGCACTTCCCAGCAACGATCAATGGCCGCCCCGTCCACCGTCCCGGCGCGCATGAGACATACCGTCGCCAGCCGCGTCTCATACAGGCCCGAGCACCACTCGCGGTCCATGAGCCGGTTCGCGTCGAGGAAGCGCTCCCACAACTCGCGCGGTTCGTCATCCCATCGGCAGAGCGTAGCCAGCACCGGCAGGCGGTCGTAGTTCGCCCAGCGGTTCTCACACGCCAGCCGGTTGAGTTCGCGCAGACGAGCCGCATTCGTGTCATACCGGCTCACGATGGCTGCCGCAAGGTCGAGCCGCGCATCCGGCGTGTGCCCGACCCCTAGCAGTTCCCCACGCACCGCCCGAAAAGCAGAAACCCGGGCGGCCAGTTGGCCGTCCCGGGTCATTTCGCGCTCGTAGTCCTCAGACCAGATCCACCGCCGGACCGTCTCGCGTCCCGCGTCGGTGATCTGGACAACGCCCTGGCCAAAGGTCGCGCAGAGGTCCAAGTCCAGGTCCACCACCCCGCGCCGTGACAACTCCAGCCACTGCTCTTTCGCCTCATCCGCGGCCCCATCGGCCGCAGCTCGCAGTGTTTCAGCCTGGCCGCGCGCAGCCGTCCGCGCCGATGGAGAGAGCTTCACCAACAACGACCGCAATCCACCCGGCTTCTCGCGCCGGGCCGCATTCGCTCGGAGCGCATCGGCGACCCGCAACAGCTCTGCATGGCGCCTTACCAGCGCGCAGGTCTCAGGATCGATCCACCTGGCCAGTCCCGCCTGCACAAGCCGTTGCAGCGCGGTCTCATCAAGTTCCGGCGCGCACCCGTCCGCGATTCGCTTCAGGCACTCATGTCCGCGGACGTCCTCGGGCATCATCGCCATCCCCCGCGCTCAGCTCCGCCCGGCACTCCGCTACTGCTTCCCAACTTGCTCGAGCACTTCGGCGGCCGTGCTCTCAATCCGCAC
>JAGPGE010000778.1 GCA_018056145.1 Armatimonadota bacterium | reverse complement strand
GATGTCGAGCTCCTCGAAGACACCACACGCGCCGAATACGTGCAGGCCTTGCGGGAAATGGAAGCCATCTTCGCAACCGCGCGTTACGTGAAGGAGTGAGACAGATGAGGCGACCGGCACCGCTCATGCTCTCTCTGCTCGCGGGCAGCTTCTGCGCCCTCGCCGCGGCCCAGGACGCCTCCCCGCTGGCTGGGAACTGGGAGAGCGCGGGCTACTATGTCGCCCTTCAGGTGGACGGCAGCTCAGTCACCGGCACCTTCCGCAGGTATGTGGGCAATGAGGTCATCCGCGGAACGATCACGGGGACGGTGGATGCATCGGGTCGGTCCTTCGGGGCCACCTTCAGCCAGAAAATCGACGGGGAGACGGAGACCTTCACCGCGAACCTGACATTGGCGCGCCACGGAAAGGCGCTGAACGGTTTCCAGTGGGGGCTCGGCGACCAGAAACTGCCGTCTGCCTTTTCCCTCTGGCGGACGGAGAGCACCAAGCGGGGCGTGTTTTTCGACGAGGACACCGTGGATGAGGGCAAGGCGCCGCCTGTCCCTCCGCAAACGAATGACCCCAGGCTACCCCTTGACGAGGAAGAGCCGCTCAGCATCCAGCCCAGGCCGGAGCCAACGATCGAACCCGCCACACCCACACCCCGCGCGGAACTGCCCTGGGATCGGGCCGTGACCCTTTTCGACAATAGCAACACGGTTGGCGTACAGAACGGCCCCTTTCAGCCCACCGTGTTCTCGCTGGAGCGACCGCACGGAATCGCCCTGGTGCGGACTTACCACTGGAACAACGGCAAAGGCGCTGGCCCGGGGACGCTCGCGCTTCTGTCCTCCGACGGAACACAGTACGGTCCCTGGCAGGCCACAGGGACGGGCGACGGGCAGCGCATCAACATCATGTGGGTGGTGGAGCCGAAGATCGTGATCCCGGCGGGACAGTACACGGTGGTCGATTCCGACCCGTCCACCTGGGGCGCGAACAATGCCTCCGGCGGGCGGGGGTTCGCGTGGATCAATGGCGTCCCCGCTGATGGACCCGCGGCGGAGTCGGAGCTGGTGTTCACTAACAGCAACTCGGATGGCCTGCGCGGCGCTGCAACTCAGCCCACTCAGTTTACTCTGAACAGGCCCCACCGAATCACCATGCTGCGCACATACCACCACAACGGGGGCAAGGGCGCGCCGCCGGGCACTCTGACGCTGGTCAGCGCCGCGGGTGTTGCCTACGGTCCCTGGAACGCCGCGGGAGTGGGGGACAAGACCGGGCGCCAGAACCTCTTCTGGCAGGTGGAGCCGCACATCGATCTTCCTGCGGGGACCTACACGATACTGGACTCGGACCCATCAACCTGGGGCGCCAATGAGGGATCGGGAAAGGCCGGGTTCGCGTGGGTCTGGGGATGGCCCCGATGATGGCGCTCAGCCGCCGGTCTGGGCATCGCCCAGGAAGTCGTGGCTGATCCGGTTCTGGATCGCACCGATCTGTGCGAAAGCCTGGTTCAGCAGAGCCATGTCGAGTTGGCTGATGCGGCGGTAGCTGATGAGGTTGTCCAGCGGCTGGCCCGCATCGCGGGCGTCAGCCTGCTGGCGCAGGCGCAGTCGGGTGAGTTGTTCCCAGGCGGTTGCGGTCTCGTCGCGGCTGGCATCGGTGATGATCCCCGCCTGTTGCAGCGCGTTCAGCCTGTCAAGGGTGTGGGTATTGTCCAGGCGGTGCCGCAAGGCGTAGAGCCGGGCGAAGCTCACGAGAGGGATGAGCGCGTCCTTGAGATTGATCTGCCCGGCCTGATCCGGTCCGCCGCCACCAGAGAGAATCCGGCCGAAAATCCGCACGGGCGGCTTGTACTGCAGGGCGTTCTGGGCAAGGTGCATGAGGAATGCCGGGTTCGCCGACAGTTCTTCGTACACGTGGGCGCGTAGTTCGGCCGCCAGCTCGGACGCTCCGGAGACGGGGCGCAGATCGAAGAAGATGCTGAACTCCAGGGCCTGCTGGGCCTCTCCGCCGCGGATCCACTCGCTGAAATACCCTTTCCAGACATCCAACGGCTTGCACCAGCGGGGGTTCTGCGCCATCACTTCGCCTTTGCAGTACGGGTACCCGGCGCGGTCCAGCCAGCCGCAGACGAGGCTGCCCATCTGCTGGAAGTACTCCGCGACCGTGGGGTCATCTGCGGCTTCGGCCGCGTAGATGATGGCGTTGTCCTGGTCGCTGGACAGTACCTGCTCCTGGCGTCCCTGGCTGCCCAGGGCCAGGAAGACGTACGGCGCCGGGGCCGGTCCGATCCGGTCGCGCGCGAAGGCGATGAACCTCTCGCAGGCGGCGTCACAGACGGAAGTGAGCATGCGGGTAACCCGGTCCGGGTGCGCGCCGCTTTCGAGCAGCGACCGGGCGAATCCGGGCGCGCGCCTGCATGCGGTCACAACCTCCTCCACCCGGCTCGCGCGAGACACCTCCGCCGCTAACACCAGTGGACCGTAACTCGGGTACCGGAGAAGCTCCTGCCCGCGCACGACGCCGGTGGCTCGCCCGGTTTCATCGACGACTACGAGGTGGTGCACGCCGGCCTGGTCGATGAGCGCCAAGGCCTCGCAGATCTCCGCGTTCTCAAGCACCGTGATCAGGGGAGAGCTCATGAACCGGTACACGGGGGAGTCCAGATCGGCCCCGGCGGCCACAACGCGCTCGCGCAGATCGCGGTCGGTGAAGATGCCGACGACATCCCCGGACTGCGCCCGCACCAGCACCGCGCCGGTATGGGCCGAGGACATCATGTACGCAACGGTGCGGACAGGAGTGTTCAGGTCGCAGAAGACCGCGGCGTGTTCCGCCTGTCCCACCGGCTCGTGCAGAAACAGCATGGAGCCCTGAAGCCGGTTGATCAGGTTCTCCCTCTCTGCTTCCCGGCGGGATTCCACGGTGACGTCC
>JAGPGE010000777.1 GCA_018056145.1 Armatimonadota bacterium | reverse complement strand
GGGACCGGCAGGGGTACCTGCATCTGGGAATCAGCGCCGGCGGGGGCTGGTGGCAGGAGCGCAGGCTGGGTGGGCGCTGGTACACGGACTGGTTCTCGTGGGCCGATGGCGACGCGCCCACGCCGCCGTGGTCGGCTGCGGCGTCGGTGGGTGAGGGTCGCTGGACGGCCGAGCTTGCGCTGCCCTTCGAGGGCGTGGGCGGCATGCCCAGGTCCGGCAAGGTGTGGGGCCTGCAGTTCTGCCGCACCCGCCGCGCGGGCGGTGGCGAGGAGCATTCCACCTGGTCCTACACCGAGGGCACCCGTTTCGCGGTGCCGCAGCGCTTCGGGGCACTCATACTCCGGGGTCACCCGCAACAGGAGCCCCTCCCCATCGCTCGAAAAGTGAATGCGGACCAGTTCGTGCCCACCGTGGTTCCGGAGCCGGCGCAGGCAACGTGGCTCGAAGGCGCATTGCGAATCAACCCGCGCCCGGTCATCCGCATTGAGACCGACGACCAGCGTCCCGAAGCCCAGTGGCTTGCGGATGACCTGCAGGCACGGTTCGGACTGGAGCCGGTCATAGCGCTGAACACAGACCTGCAAGGCACCATCATCGACATTGGCGCGCCGGTAGGGGGGGACACTCCCGATCACCCGGAGGGCTACCGCCTGGACGTCACCGGCGACAGCGTGCGGCTCACGGCACGCACTCCACGGGGAAGGCTGTACGGGGTGGCGACGATCCGCCAGATGCTTGCCGAAGACGACGCAGGAGTCTTCCTGCGCTGTGCAACCATCATTGACCAGCCGTCCCTGGAGTGGCGCGGCTGGCACATGGCTGCGCCGCCCGCGTCGGATATCGGCGAGTACCGGCGCCTAGTGGACACCCTCGCGCTGCTCAAGTACAACACCATCGTCTGGGAGGTCAATGACCGCCTGCAGTACGAGAGCCACCCGGACATCACCGCGGCGAACTCGCCCACGAAACAGGAGCTTGCGGAACTGGTTGAGTATGCGCGCTCCCGGCACTTCGAGGTCATCCCGCAACTTGCCACTTTCGCCCATTTCGGCTATGCGCTGGGCAAGCCCGCCTACCGTCACCTTTCCGAGAGCGAACAGACCACCTACGGTCACCGCAGCCGGTTCAACTATTGCCCTTCGAACCCCGCCACGTATGATCTCGTCTTCGACCTGATGGCCGAGGTGACCGAAGTCTTCCAGCCCCGGTACTTCCACATCGGGCATGATGAGGCGAGCTTCGACGACATCGGCGTCTGCGAGCGCTGCACGGGAACCGAGCCGTGGGTGCTGTGGGCGCAGGACATCCGGAAACTGGATGCATGGATCAGGGAACACGGGATGCGCACCATTCTCTGGGGCGACCAGTTCCTGCCGGAGCACAACGGTGGCGAGCCCTTCTACACAGCCCGCGCCACCGACATGATCCCGAAAGACATTCTCGTGTTCGACTGGCACTACAGCCCGAACCACAACTATGACGCCACCATCAGCTACTTCAAGGAGCACGGATTCGAGGTGGTCGGGTGCCCGTGGTACGAGCCGGTGAACGTGTACCGGTTCGCTTCAGCAGCGAAGCGCAATGAGATCCTGGGCTTCTGCGGGACCACCTGGTCCGGTGTGGCCGGGACCCTGCGCGCAATGCCCCACCTGCCAGCGGCGTGGGTCATTGGTGGCGAGAACTGCTGGACGCCTGATGTGCCGCCCATTGGTGGCCTGGGGTATGACCCGGTTCCGGTGTTCAACGGACTGCACCGGCCCGAGGAGAATCGCCTACCCCTGGGATTCCGCGCCTTGGACCTTTCCGGCCATTTCAACGAGACCATCGTGGACACCGAGCGTCGCGAGGGCTGGATGGGCGAAGGCCCGAGGTACGATCTACGCACCCTGCCGACCGGGATCATCTGGGCGGGAGACATCCCGTTCATCATCCCGGAGAGCGCCGGGCGCTGCGAGCCCGCCTGCGTGATGCTTGCCTCAAGGACTACCCCGGAGGGCGCGTACCCCACTGCGGTGTATGAGATTCCGGTGGGATTTGCGACCCGGTCCCTGTACTTTCTGCATACCTGCCAGGTGCCGCCGAACCGCAACCGGCAGCTTTACGCGACCGAGAACCCCGGGACAATAGGCAGTTACGTGATCAATTACCAGGATGGCGAGCAGGCGGAGATGCGTCTGGTGTACCAGGCGAATATCCACGACTGGAACGGCCAGCGCGGTCCGGCGCAGGCCCTCGGTCTGTGGACAGGGAACACTGCGGGGGGAGCGCTCATCAGCCTGCCTGCAGTGCAGTGGTTGAACCCGCGCCCGGATGTGCCGGTGCGCAGCATTGACTTCATCTCGGCGCTGGGGGACGTGCGCCCGGTGCTGCTGGCGATCACCGCGGCGCACTGATTGCTGCGCGTCACTGGCCAAGAGCGTTCGGCATCCTGACCGGAGACTGACCCATGTTCCGTTCGTTACTCATTGCCGTCGCCATTGTCGCTGTCACAGTGGCAATAATGCCGTTTGACCCCGCGCTGAGCCGGGCCGCGCAGTCCTTCGCCTCAGGAAACGAGGGCCTGCGCTCGCTGGCGGAGGCGTCCGAGCACATCCTGGACCCGATGCTTGTGCTGGCCGGAGTCGTTGTCTATGGCGTCCTGAACCGCGTGGACCGGGTCAGAAGGTTCTGGATTCTGCTGGGCACGGTGATTGCTCAGAGCACGCTGGTCAACGTGATGAAGGACTTTTTCGGGCGGATGCGGCCCGATGATCGCATGGCGAGTTTCGCCTTCCATGGCCCGTGGGACCTGGGCTATAACGCATTCCCTGGTGGACATGCCGCGGGGGCGTTCGCGCTGGCCACTGTCTTCAGCGCGTGGTATCCCCGGTGGCGCTGGGTGTTCTACGCGTGCGCTTTGTTTATCACCCTGGCCCGTATCTACCTGGGG
>JAGPGE010000776.1 GCA_018056145.1 Armatimonadota bacterium | reverse complement strand
ACTTCCGAGGACGGCCAGGCGAGGGACCAGGTGCTGGTCACCTCGGTTACGTCGAACCGGGGCGATCTGCTGTCGATGGTGGGCGTCGCCAGGCATGCGGCGGCGCTGCTGCGGTGCGACTGGCAGGCGCCCGACCTGAGCCGGCCCGAGATCGCCAGCCCCGCCGTGGGAGCGCCCCTATTGGAACTGGGGGATGTGAAGATCGAGGTGCTGGACTTCGACGCCTGCCCGCGCTACTCGGCGCTGGTGATCCGCGACCTGAAGATCGGTCCGTCGCCCAACTGGATGCGCTACCACCTGGAGGCGGCGGGCATCCGGCCCATCTGCAACGTGGTGGATGTGACCAACTACGTCTGCTGGGAACTGGGCCAGCCGATGCATGCCTTCGACCTGCGGCTTTTGGCGCGCAACCACATCATCGTGCGTAAGGCCAACCCGGGTGAGCGCATCCTGCTCATCGACGACAGCACCCACGAGTTGACCGAGAACGATCTGGCCATCTGCGACGAGATGGGCCCGGCGGCGCTGGCGGGGATCATGGGCGGCCTGGACACCAGCGTGCGGGAGCGCACCGTGTCGCTGCTGTTGGAATCGGCGCATTTCGACCCGACCAGCATCCGCAGGTCCGCTCAGCGCCACGGCCTTGGCAGCGAGTCCTCGTACCGATTCGAGCGCCACGTGGACCCGAACCTCACGCTGCCTGCCATCGCCAGGGCGACGGAGCTGATCGTGGAGACTGCCGGCGGGACGCCGGACGCGACGGCATTCGACGTGCGCGCGAGAGACTTCGAGCCGAAGCGGG
Organism: Armatimonadota bacterium; assembly: GCA_018056145.1. Classification (GTDB taxonomy): domain Bacteria; phylum Armatimonadota; class Zipacnadia; order Zipacnadales; family JABUFB01; genus JABUFB01. The sequence goes on along the minus strand of JAGPGE010000776.1, from coordinate 2,132 downwards.
TAGTTCTGCGGCCGGAGCGCTGCAATGCCATCCTGGGCACCGACATCGCTCCGGAGAGCATGGCCGACTACCTGTCGCGCATCGGGATGAAGGTGGAAAGCGCGGACGGGATGATCACTGCGGAAGTGCCCACAGTTCGCCCGGATATTGAGCGCGAGATCGACCTGATTGAGGAAGTCGCGATCATCCACGGGTACAACAACCTGCCCATCACCGTCCCGGGTAAGCTGAACGAGAGCGGAATGCTCACCCGGCGGCAATCGTTGCGGCGGAAGACATCCCAGGTGCTTCGGCAATGCGGGCTGAACGAGACCATCGGGTTCTCATTCATGGACATGGCGGCGCTAGACCGGTGCGAATTCGCGCCGGATGCCTGCGAGCGCGTGGCCCTGCAGCTACTCCTGCCGGTCTCGCCGGACATGGCGCATCTGCGGACCACGCTGATCCCCGGTCTTCTGGGGGCGTGCGCGGTGAACGTGCGTCAGCGTGTGCTGGATGTGGCGCTGTTCGAGCTGGACCGGGTGTTCATCCCCGTGGGCGAGAACACGCTTCCGAAGGAGCAGGAGATGGTCGGCGGGGTGCTGATGGGGATGCAGTTCACGTCGGCCTGGAATCTGCCCCAGGAGGCCGTTCGCGCCGATTTCTACTGGGCGAAGGGCGTCGTTGAGCAACTGTGCGATGCGCTCAATGTCGAGGGGGTGCGGTTTGAGCGCGGCGCGCATTCGGCGATGCACCCGGGTCGCTGCGCGCAGGTGCTGGTGGGAGATACCGTGGCGGGTTATGTGGGCGAGGTGAAGGCCTCGGTGCAGGAGTCTTTCGACCTGCCGACGAAGGCGTACGTGTTCGAACTGAACTGGGACCTGCTGGCGGCGAGCGCGGGCGGACACCGGCAGTATGAGCCGCTGTCCCGGTTCCCGGCGGCCTCGCGGGACATCGCCCTGCTTGTGGCGGACGATGACGCCCACAGCGCCGAGGCTATTCGCGAGGAAATCAGGGCGTCGGCCGGGCCCAATCTGTGGCATGTCGAAGCCTTCGACCTGTTCATCGACCCGGAACGGCTCGGTCCAGGGCGCAAGTCAGTCGCGTTCCGGCTGACTTTCCGGGCAGCGGACCGGACGCTCACCGATGAAGAACTGGATGCGGCAATGGGCGCGGTTGTGGACCAGCTGAGATCCTCGCTGGGGGCTGAGATAAGGGACCGTTGATGAGAAGAGACTGGGAATGCCTGCAGGGGTTGCTCGCCATTCTCGCGATTGGCGCGTCGGTACTGGTTGCCGGTTGCTCCAACATCGCCCGCACGCCGGAGACCATCCGGAACGTGAAGCATGACCAGTTTGGCGAGCAGCACCCGCTGTGCTTCCAGGACCGTAACTGCAAGGCCCCCAAGGCCTTTCTGGTGAAGTCCGAGGCCGCCTGGACCACGCTCTGGGGCCCGGGCGAGACCCCGCCAGTGGTGAACTTCGAGAGGGAGATGGTCTTTATCGCCTTCACGAGCCTGAGTTCCGAAGGGCCGGGGACCATGGAAGTCTGGGTGCAGAAGTTCGTCGCGAAGGAAGATGTAATCGAGGTGCGGGTGCGTGAGGTGGTCTCCGGATCATGGCCGCTGAGTGCCGCGTACTCCCGGGCTTACCACATGGTGAGGCTTCCGAAGAGCGACCTGCCCGTGAAGGTGACCTGGCGGTACCTGTGGGGTAACCGTGACGAAACGAAAGAGTTGAGGGCCGAAGAGTGGCTGCCCGGCGCACCCGCAACAGGCACGGGCGCCGCTGGCTTCCCGAATCAGAGCGGCCAGCAACAGCAGTTGACGGGCGGGTACCAGACCTGGGGCCCGCAACAGCGCTGAGACCGGGCGAGATCGCCCTTAGGTCGCGTATTCCGCCGCCAGTTCCTTCGCGATGTCCGCCCATTCGCGAAGGCGATTCGGGTGACCAGAGAGAGTCTCCAGTTCCCGCAGCACCACCTGGTAGTGACAGCCCCGCAGTTTCCTCAAGCCGTCCTCGAGATGCCGCCGGATCGGCTCAAGACCGTCATGCCGGACCACTTCCGTGGCCGGCTGGCGCCACATGATGGTGTACCGGTCGCCGCAAGCTTCGATCACCCGGTCCAGGTCAGTCCACGCCGAGCAGACGAAG
>JAGPGE010000775.1 GCA_018056145.1 Armatimonadota bacterium | reverse complement strand
GAGGTGGACAGCATCCTCATTGACGAGGCCCGAACCCCTCTCATCATCTCGGGCCGGCCCCAGCAGACAGTGCAGTTCTACGAAGCCGTGGACCGGGTCGTCAGGAGACTGCGGCCCTCCACGAACCAGGACAATAAGGACGAGACACCCGACGGCGACTACATCGTGGACGAGAAGTTCCACCAGGCTGCCCTCACCGAAAAGGGGCAGGAAAAAGTGGAGCAGATGCTGGGGATCAGCAATCTGTCCGACCCCGAATACCTTGATATCGCCCACCACGTCAACGCCTCCCTCAAGGCGCATACTCTGTACAAGCGCGACGTCCATTACGTGGTGCGCGACGGCGAGGTCGTGATCGTCGACGAGTTCACCGGACACCTGCAGCCCGGACGACGCTACTCCGATGGCCTGCACCAGGCGATCGAGGCCAAGGAGCACGTGCGCGTTGAGGAAGCCCGGCAGACCGTGGCGACCATCACTTACCAGAACTTCTTCCGCCTGTATAACAAGCTCGCCGGCATGACCGGTACCGCGAAGACGGAAGAAGCCGAGTTCGTCCGCATCTATAACATGCCCGTGGTTGTGGTCCCCACCAATCGCCCGGTGGCCCGCAAGGACAGTCCCGACATCGTCTTCAAGACCGCCGAGGCCAAGCAGCGCGCCATCGTCAGCGACATCCTGCAGGCGTACATCCGCGAGCAGCCGACCCTTGTGGGCACGCGCTCGGTCGAGTTCAGCGAATACGTGAGCAGCCGCCTTGCCGCCGACCCCCTGCAGATGCATGTCCTCGTGGACCTGTGCATCCATCGCATCTACGAAGGCGCCGACGTCAAGCTGGCCAAGGACACCCGGCAGAAGTATCTCGAAACACTGCGGGTTCCCGTGGAGCGCCAGGACCGCTACGCCCTGCGGCCGATCGCGAAGGAACTCGGCGTGGACATGAAGCCCGACGCCGAATCCAACGTGACCGAGTATCTGCGGATCCTGCGGGTAGTGGATGACTCCACCCCGGCTGATCTGCGCGAGAAGTACGCCGAACGGCTGAAGCTGGCTCTCGTGGAAGGTGTGCCCCACAGTGTGCTGAACGCCAAGTACCACGAGAAGGAGGGCGAGATCATCGCCCAGGCGGGCAGGCCGGGAGCGGTCACCGTCGCCACGAACATGGCGGGCCGCGGTGTGGACATCGTGCTCGGCGGCAAGCCCCAAGACGGCCGGAAGTTCGACCCGGAGTTGCAGGAGAAGGTCAGACAGCTTGGCGGCCTGCACATCATCGGCACTGAACGCCACGAGAGCCGGCGCATCGACAACCAGCTTCGCGGACGCTCGGGCCGCCAGGGCGACCCGGGGAGCTCCCGCTTCTACGTGTCCCTCGAAGACGAACTGATGCGGCTGTTCGGCCCCGAGCGCTTCGGCTTCTTCCTCAACTCCTGGCCTGAAGAAGAGGCCATCGAGCACAAGATCGTCACCCGCAGCATCGAGCGCGCCCAGGAAAAGGTGGAGATGCGGAACTTCGACATCCGCAAGCACACCCTCAAGTACGATGACGTCATGAACAAGCAGCGCGAGGTGATCTACGGGGACCGCCGCCGGGTACTCATGGGCGAGGACATCAGCGAGAGCGTCCTGAACATGGTCCGGCGCACGGTGAACGGAGTCGTGGACACCTATGCCAGCATGCAGATCCACCCCGAGGACCGAGACATCGACACCCTCTACGCGGCGTTGATCGAGGCCGTGCCAGGCCTGGAAGAGCGCCTCAGTGTGGACGACGTGTGGGACATGAACGGCCCACATCTTGCCGAAGACCTTGCGGAAGCCGCGGTCGGCTTCTACAAGGAGCGCGAGCAACTGATCGGCCCGGAGATCATGCGCCAGATCGAGCGCGGCTGGCTCCTGCGCATCATCGACACCCGCTGGATGCAGCACCTGCAGGAAATGGACTACCTGCGCGACAGCGTGGGCCTGCGCGCATACGGCCAGATGGACCCGCTCCTGCAGTACCAGAAGGAAGCCTTCGAGTACTTCGACGCTCTGCTGGATCACGTGGCCCGAGACATGACCCGCGCGGTGCTGACGACGGAAGTTGTGGTGGAGCAGCGCGCCATGGAAGTCAAGGACATGGAAGAGAGCACGCCGATGACCGAGGCGGCGGAGGATCATCGCGGCGGCTCGCGCACGATTGTGAAAGACAAGGAGCCGGGCCGCAATGACCCCTGCCCCTGCGGCAGCGGCATGAAGTACAAGAAGTGCTGCATGAACAAGGTGAAGGCGTAAGGCCGTCCGCCGTCAGGTCAGCCTATTCGCGTGGGGCCGGCGTCCCGACGGCCGCCCGTGCATTCTCGCGCCGACCGAGACGGTCGGCCTACGCCAAGCAATCATGCAATTACACGCACAATCTCACCGGGTGGAGGAAACACCCATGCTGATGGACATCCGAGACGAACTCGCGCAACTGCGCGGCTCCCTTGACGAAATGGGGAATCGCCTTTGACCTGGCCCAGCGCCGGGCTGATCTCGAAAAACTGGTGAAGGTAACGGAAGAGCCGGGATTCTGGGACGACCCCGAGTCCGCCCAGAAGCACATGCAGAAGATCACCCAGCTCAAGCAGTTCGTGGAGCCCTGGGGTGTGTTGCGCCAGGAGGTCGAGGACCTCGAAACTCTGGCCGAGTTGGCTGTCGAAGAAGAGGACGAGGGCTTCGCGGCGGAATTGCGCGAGGGTCTGGAGAAGGCCCGGCGCGACTTGAGGGACCTGGAACTCGCAACGGTCCTCAGCGGCCCGTATGATCAGAACAACGCGATCATCACCATCACCGCTGGAGCCGGCGGGACGGAAGCCTGTGACTGGGCCGAGATGCTCTTGCGCATGTACGGCTTCTGGGCTGAGAACTTCCGCAAGTACAAGTTCGACATCGTCAGCTACCAGGAAGGTGACTCGGG
>JAGPGE010000774.1 GCA_018056145.1 Armatimonadota bacterium | reverse complement strand
ACCCGAGCGCCTGCGGGCGTACGTGCGGGGGATCATCGACGAGCTTGCGCCGAGGGGCCGATACGCTGTGGGCTCGGGCAACTCAATCCCGAGCTACATCCCGGTGGACAATTACCTGACGATGATTGACGAGGCCCTGCGCTGAGAGCGGGCCCGGCGGGAAGCATGACCCGCGGCCCGGCAGCTGCGGGGTAACCACAACCGTCTGCAAGAATCCGAACGGGGAACAGGCTTGCCGGAAAACCTGTTCCCCTCTATTGTGTTCTGCAGCGGACACTCTAGCGCTTGAGCGGGACCAGCTTGTCTTCGCCGGCGGCCCGCCGGATGCACTCACGGGCAAGGACCGCTGTGGAGTTGATCAGCGGAATGCCCTTGAGGTGGGTGTCGTCGAAAGCAAGGGGAATCTCGGTGCACCCGAGAATGACCGCTTCCGCGCCGTCGGCGATCAACCGGAGGGCTGCTGCTTCCAGGGCATCGCGCGCCTGCTGGGTGACTGGAGCGGATTTCGCCTTGATGCCCCACTCCGGGTGGTAGATCGCGCCCTGAACCAGCTTCTGGTTGGTAGCGGTGGGCAGGACCGCCTTGACATTGTGATGCCCCAGCGCGCGCTGGTACACCTCCGTCTGGATGGTCCCGTCGGTGGCCAGGATACCCACATGGGAGACGCTGGGGTGGGTCCGCGTTACGAAGGCCGCGGTGAGGTGCACAATGTTCAGCAGTTCCGCGCCGTTGGCGAACTGGGCGAATCCTTCCTCCACCACGTCCCAGATTGGCGGGCAGGTGGCGGTGTTGCACGGCACGCAGCAGACGCCCGCGCCGAACTGCACGAGAAGCTGGAGCGAGCGGAGCATCTCGCCCGCCGGGTTCTCGCTGATGCGCCCCAGCAGGAAGTCGGTCCTGTCGGGGATGTGGGGGTTGGTGTACAGCAGGATTTGCAGGTGGTCCGGATCGCAGATCGCCCGCGTGTTGCCAAGAATCGCGGCATGAAGCCCCTCGCCGGCCTTCGGTCCGAGACCGCCGAGGATTCCGATCATCTTACTCATCAAAATCACCCGCGCAATCATATTGCCGCGCGCGGCCCCTGTCAAATCGGGGCGAGCCGACACCCAATCCGCCTGAGATGGTCCGCATGAGCAAGCGCAGGAAAAAGCAGGTCATCATCCCCGTGCACCACGAGCCAGCCGCGGAGTCACGCAAGCCGCTGATACCGTGGCCGCTGCTGGTTGTCATCGGCGCTTACCTGCTGCTGGCCATCGCTGCCGCGCTCATCGTCCCGCGCGATCCCGCGCCGGATTCGCGGCTCACCCCGCCGGATGAGAGCGCCCACTGGCTCTATGTGAAGGACCTGGCGGACGGGCTGGACCTGCCGGTTTTCACCAGCGGAACCGGCAATTACGAGGCTCACCAGCCGCCCCTGTACTATCTGACCGTCCTGTGGACCTGCTGGCTGTGGGGCGATGGGGGTCTGATCGCGGCGCGGTTGTGCAATGTCCTGCTTGGCGCCGTCACGATCTTCGTCGCGTGGAGACTTGCGGCGGTTCTCGTGCCTGGCAAAGAGTGGGTTCATCTCGGGGCGGCCGCCGCGCTGGCTTTCATTCCGGGCAGGCTGTTCGTGTGCGCATCGGTCAGCAATGACCCGCTGTTCGAGCTTCTTGCGGCCTGCACACTGTGCTTCGCACTGCGGTGGTCGCGGACCGGCATTGCCCTTGGCGGGGCAGCGCTGATCGGACTGACGCTGGCAGCGGGGCTGCTCACGAAAACCAGCACCCTCATCCTGCTGCCCGTGGTGGGTATTGCCCTGCTGGTTGAGCCGCGCTGGCGAAAAGACGGTTTTCGCTACCTGCTGGCCAACGGGCTGGTCATCGGCGGCCTGTGCGCGGCGCTCTGGGGTTGGTGGGTGGTGCGCAACCTCAATCTGTACGGAGACCCCCTGGCGCTGGGAGTCTTCCAGGAAGTCTTCCTCAAGGACCGCCCCACCCCTGAGTTCTTCCTGAGCCGCGGGATGACCTGGTCGGGCTACTGGACCCTCGTTGCCATTCAGGGCTGGATGAGCGTATGGGGCGTCTTCGGTCAGGCAACCGTATACATGCCGCAGTTGTTCTACTCGCTGGGCAACATCATCGGGCTGGCATCCGGTGTGGGTCTCGTGACCGCGTGGTGGCGTGGGAGAGATCCCGACAAGCCCATGGATCCGGTCTGGCCCCTCGCGGGCCTGGCCTGCCTGCTTGCGCTGGGCGGCTTTCTGCAGTTCAACATGGTCTTCTACCAGGCGCAGGCGCGGTACTTTCTGGGTGTGAGCGCCATACTGGCCGTCGCGCTATCTCTGGGCGTGTCCGGCCTGCAGCCGCGTCTGGACGCACCCCGCGCGCCTGTGGCCCTGGCAGTCGTCCTGTTCGTCATGTCGCTGTGGGCAGTGGTCGCGCACGTCACCGGCGGCTATAGCTTCACGCCGCCTTTTGCGCAGTAGGCCGTGGCAACTCATCAAAGAGGGTGATCCTGCGGTGAAAGTCGCCATTTTCGTGGGTGGCCGAGGCACCCGGCTCTTCGGAGACCAGGCGCCCATGCCCAAGGCCCTGTTCCAGGTGGGCGACCGCCCCATCATCTGGCATATCCTGCGCATGTACATGGCATGGGACATCCGCGAGTTCGTCTTGCTCCTCGGATACCGCGGCGACCTGATCGCCGACTACTTCGTCAACCACGCGGCCTTCATTGACGCGGACGTGCGCGTGAGCGGTGGCGGCTCCGGCGCTCCCGAGATCTCCATCCTGAACAGCACGCGAGATGAGTGGCACGTGACCCTCTGCCCTACAGGAGTGGACACGGAGAAAGGTGACCGCCTGCGGGTTGCTCGCCAGTACCTGATGGATGAGCCGCACTTCATGGCCACCTACGGCGATGGGCTGTCTGACGTCGACCTGGGGGCGCTGGCAGACTTC
>JAGPGE010000075.1 GCA_018056145.1 Armatimonadota bacterium | reverse complement strand
CGCGCGCTTCGGCCGTCTCGCCCGGCAGCTTGAGGGCGCCACGCAGGCCTGCGTCTTCAGCTTCATGTCGCCGTACCGACGACAGCAGCACGCATTCCGCGCGGCGGGTGTGGAGTACCGCGAACCTTGCGCGGAAGAGCGCCTGGATCTCGCACTCGCGATGGCTCACATCGCCTCGGACCATGGCTTCTCGCTCGCCGCCTGCTGCAACGTGGACCTGCTGTCCGGTCCGGTGGCGAGGGCGCACTGCGTCGATCCCGCCAGGCTCATCCGACTGGGCGCGCAGTTGCCCGAGCGCGTTCCTGCGGCGCCCAGCCGGCCGGGTTGCGGGTGCCACAGGTCGGTGGACATCGGCGCCTATGACCTGTGCCCCGCGGGCTGCCTGTACTGCTACGCCAACCAGAGCCCGGCAAGAGCGCTGGCCAATCACGCACGCCATGATCCGGACCACGAGGCGCTTGTCGAGGCCTGCGAGGTCCGTGGCGACTGACCGGACCCTACGCGCGGGCGCCCGGAGCGTCGGCGAACAGCCCGCCGAGTTCGGGCGCAAGTTCGATCGCGAGCGGCAGAAGGTTGGCCTGGGTCAGCCACTCGGTCACCCACTCAGCGTACTCCTCGCGGATGTAATAGTGCCCGTTGCGGCATCCGATCACGCTGTTCTTGCCCAGTTGCTGCTCGCGCTTCGAGAATCCGGAGCGGGTCCCGCCCAGGGTTTTGGCCGAGAACGTCTGTTCGTCGGCAAGGCCCGGCACCACGGGCGAGAGCGCCGACATGCGCTCCAGCATCTGCTCGGCGGACATGTCGAAGCTCGGCGATGAGCACAGAGCAAGCAGCATGGCTACCTGGTTGGGCTGGCAATCGTCGAGGAAGTCAAAGAGCTCGGATCGCCGCCATTCCTCGCGCTGCGGTTGCCCGCAGGTTGCGCTGTCCTCCAGGCTTTGCTCGCCGAAGGAGGCGATGGCCAGCCCCTGGATGATCTCCAGGATGCTGCCCACGTTTACGCTCTCGAAGGGAAGCAGCAGGTCCTGGATGACCTGGTGTATCCTGCGGGCCGGCATCTGCTGCTCCAGAAGATTGCGCAGTGAAAAGAGCTTCACGAGGTCGCAAAACGAGATGACCTTCATCCGGTTGCGGTACTCGCCGCCCTTGATCTGGTCGATGACCGGCGAGAAATCCCCGTCACCGATTGCGTAGATGCCGAACACCTGGTTGGGTCGCTGGTCGGTTGCGGATGCGTAGGCGTCGAGATAGCTCCCCAACTGATTGCAGGTGCCGATTGGCCAGGGCGAGCTTTTCACCTCGACCAGGATGTCGTGCCCCTGCGCGGTGCGCCAGCGCCCGTCAAAAGGGACCTGCGCGCCTGCACCGGTGTATGAGCCGAACTCGACTTCCATGCCGAACTGGACGCCCATGCTCACGACAAGGTCCTGCAGTGCGAAGTAGAACTCGGGGCGAGCCCTGCTCCCCAGCTCGAGGCATTCGTTGATCCATCCGCCGATGTCCTGTGGAGACCACTTGGGCTGTAAGAGGAACTGTCTGTAACGCTGGCGTACTGCATCGTTGCCGTCATCAAGGCCTGGCCCCCCGAGGAGGGCCAGCACGTCAGTAATCGACGTTCTGGCCACCATAGTCCCCCCTTTGCTTAGACCGGTAGCCTACGCCCAGGAGTCTGATAGGTGATGGTGCTGCAGTGAACAGGCCTGCGCGCCGCGCAGCCCCGCGTGGTGCGATCCTTGCTACTGCCCTCGCTGGGGCCGATCACCTCCTGCCTCGGTCGGGTCACCGGAACCAGGGCGAGTGCGGCTGCCCGTGCGTTCCGTCGCGGTCTGATCCTGCGACGGTGTCTCGGGCTTCCGCGCGCCGGGCTTTTCGGCGGCTGGAGCAAGCTGACCCTCCTCGGGCTCGGTCGCCTGAGGCTCGCGCGGTTCGCCTGACTCCTGCTCATCGGGCTCGGCCTGTCCGTTTCCCTCGGCGGGCTCTTCGCGAGCCGGCGCCACAGGCCTGACGGACACTCGCACCAGTACGCTGCGGACATCATCCAGTGGCCAAACGCCGGCTGGGATGACCAGAGGCGCCCTATACGCCTTGCTTGTCCGCAAGTCCCGGATGCTCTGCCACGCAGTCGTGATCTCGGTGATCCCCCGCAGTGCCTCCGGCGGGCCTTTCAGGGTCACCGTGTCGGGACTGGTTCGTACATCGGACAAGGTATAGCCCGCCATGGGGGCGCCGATTCGCGCCCGGACGGGCACCTCCTTGGTTGTGACGCGGTAGATGGGCAACTCCACCCGGACCTGCTGTGGCGTCACCGTCACCCCCTGCACCGGGGCCTGTCGGGCATCCAGCGCCTCCACGCGACGGGTCACCGTTTGCTTGCCCGACATGCCCGTCACGTCCACGCGGACAACTACGGATGCCACGCTCTCGATCGCCTCGGATGAGCCCGAGATCCGCACTCGCGCCGGGTCCACGGTCACATCAGACAGGAGCCCGGAGCCTTCCATCGGCTTGCCGATGATCACCGGCTTCACCTGGAAGCGCTCGGCGACCCGGTGATCTAGCCAGATTTGGGCGGTGTCACGCTCCGTTGACTCGATGGTGATCCGGTCCGGCAGACCGGCCACATACAGTTTCACCTCATTGCGGCCCGGCTTGCCGTGGGACAGGTCGGCCATCGCCCGCAAGGACGACAACCGGGTGCGGTCCAGAGCTGTGAGCCTGCCCTGCACCCGCACCTCGATGGTCTCCGGCCGGATCTTGGTGACCTCCAGACCATCCGGCACGTTGAAGGGCCGCACCGCGCAGGACAGGGTTGCCCCGCGGTACGGATTCTCGGTGTTCATCACATGCAGCCACAGGGCGATCGCCGCCAGAAGCGACAGCAGCTTCAGCCCGAGCTCATGCCGGATTGCCCGATACAGCGCACGCCACATGGCCTTTGGTTCCCGTTATGCCCGCGCACGCGCGCCGGGCCTGTATCTGCCGCGGCTCGTCCCGCGGTTACTTGCGCCAAAAGAAGATGCTGGACTGGCGAGGGTCAGACTCAAACAGCGACAGGAGGCGCTCCATCATCTGGATGCGCTCCAGACCCGGACTCAATGTGCCCTCCACCGCCAGAGACATGTACCCGGTCTCCTCAGATACCACCACGCACACGGCATCCGTGCGCTCCGACAGCCCAAGCGCGGCCCGGTGACGCATGCCCGTTGTAGCCGACAGTCCGGGGTTCTCCGAATGCGGCAGGGCGCAGCCGGCGGCGACGATCCGGCTCTCCTGAATGACCGCCGCGCCGTCGTGCAGGGGGCTGCGCGGCGCGAACAAGGTGGTGAGCAGTTCGGAGGACACCAGCCCGTCGATGGTCTTCCCGGTGCGCGTGATCTCCATCAGTTGCGCATCGCGCTGCATCACGATAAGCGCGCCGATGCGCCTCGCTGAAAAGTCCTCGCAGGCGTCCAGCACCTCGTTGATGACTCGCTCCGTCTGCTGTGAATCCATCAGGCGGAACTGGAAGAGCCGTCCCCGGCCAAGGCGCTCCAAGGTCGTGCGCAGTTCGGGCTGGAAGATGACGATGAGGGCGATGACGCCGGTGGGGAGTACGCCGCGGATGATCCAGTTGAAAGTAGGCAAAACCTGACTGGCCCACAACACCGCCAATACGAGCGCAATCCCCTTGATCAGCGATACGGCTCGCGTTCCGCGCACCGCAACCGCGATCCGATAGAGGATGTAGGCGATGAGGGCTATGTCTATCACGTCAACGGTGCTGACGTGACGTAGCGTATCGATGATCGCCTGCCAGAAATCCATCGGTTGCTGGTTCAGGTCCTCAGTTGAACGGCTATCCGAACGTATATTCGCGCAGAGTGACTATAGCACAGGCCTGTCTGGCGGTCAATCAGACGGGCCTGCGAAGACCGGCCGCCGCGCCAGGATAAGGCCCGGGATCACAATTGCCGCGCCCAGCAACTGCAGTGGCAGCAGGCGGTCGCCAAGGAGCGCCCACGAACCCACAAGCGCAACCACCGGCACGAGATACTGGTACACCGCCGTCCGTGCCGCCGTGGTCCGCGCGATTGTCTGGTACCACACCACCATTCCCCACCCGCCTGACAGGAACGCGGAGTACAGCATCGCGCCCCACAGGGTGGCGTTGAACTGCGGCCAGTCGGCGCCCACAAGCTGCCCGTACCCGGCGGGGATCACCATGACCGAGCCGAACACGAAGGCCCAGGCCATCACCCGCACGGGTTCGTACTGGTCCATGACGCGCTTCAGATAGACCATTCCCCCTCCATACAGGAGCGAAGACAGGAGCATCAGCAGGTTCCCGGCGAGCGGGTGGCTTGCCTCGGGGCCCGCATTGTGGCCGCCCATCACCAAGAGGGCCACCCCGCCGGCCGCGGCGAAGATTCCCAGCCAGTTGGCGCCGCCAATCCGCTCCATGCCCAGCGCGGCACCCGCGAGCGCCGTCCAGATGGGCGCCACGCTGATAAGCAGTGCGCCCTCACTCGCCGTGGTCCAGTCCAGCGCATAGATGTACATGAGTTGCTGGGCGCCCACCAGCGCCCCGACGATCCACATGGTCAGCGGTGGCGTGGATGCGTGGAAAGCCGCCCGGCCATTGATGCGCCAGGCCGCCCACAGCAGCACAACCGTGCAGCCCACGTAGCGGAAAGCCAGCACTCCCGCCGGCCCCATGGCCTCGAGGACCCACTTGTTGGCCACCGGGTTCAGCCCCCACACCACTGCCACCGACAGCAGCATGGGGTCGATGGTCCTCTCGCGCACCACGGGTCTTTCGCTGATAGCCGGTTCGGCCAACGGTCTCATCTCACCAGGCAGGGATTGGCGCGGCTTTGGAGAATGATCTAGTGCCCGGCTGGGCGGCGTCGCCGGCCGTTCCGGGCTGCAGTAGATTACACCCGTGTCGGAAGTGAGTCAAAGGCCGGACAACCCGGCTACTCGCCTGCCGAAGAGGAGCCTGCCTTGATCAGAATCTCTCCATCCACCCTGGCCGCTGATTTCCGCAAGCTCGGCCAGGAAGTCGTGGACTTCGTGGACGCCGGCGCCGACTGGGTCCACTTCGACTGCATGGACGGTCATTTCGTTGAAAACCTTACCTACGGCCCCATCGTTATCAAGGCACTGCGCGAGCTGACTGATGCGCCTTTCGACGTTCACCTGATGATCGCCAATCCGGACGCGCAGATCGAGGCCTACGCCCGCGCCGGAGCGGACAGCATCATGTTCCAGGCCGAAGTCGACCCGCGTCCGGTGCGTCTCCTCGAGCGCATCCGCGGCCTGGGCGTGAGGTCGGGGATCGTCTACAACCCCGCCACGCCGCTGGTCGAACTGGAGACCATCCTGCCTGCCGCGGACATGGTGATGGTCATGAGCGTGGAGCCCGGCGCTGGAGGCCAGGAGTTCATGCCCGGCTCGCTGCGCAAGATCGAGCTCCTGCGTGAAACCATCGACCGCATGGGCCTGGACACCCTGATTTCGGTAGATGGCGGCATCAACTCTCACACCGCGCCGCTGGTGATCAACGCCGGAGTGGACGTGATCGTCACCGGCTCGTGGTTCGTGAAGCACCCCGAAGGCTACCGCGGGGCCGTGGAGGAACTGCGCCGGCTGGCAGGGGAGTAACCGGGCGGACCACCATTTCCGGCGTCGTCCCATCCCTCCCAGCCTCTGCCTGTCCACCGTCGCCTTCCTCCTCATCCTGAGCTGCCTCACCGCGGAGGAGAGGGGCAGGGGGTTGAGGCCGGCTATCTCCCTACTCTCCCACCGCCTCGAACGCTCCGGTGCCCTCGCCACTGAAGGTGATGAAGTCCGGGCCGGAATCTTCGGTCTGCACCACCAGCCCTCCGTCACACAGCACCAGTGGACGCGCCTTGAAGGGCCGCGTGAACCGCACAGTCTCCCCCGCCGTCGCGATGCCCCGCACACGGCGTTCATTGGACAGGTTCGGCCTGGAATCATACGCGAACAGCCCCAGGAGCGGCACCGTGCCCGCGGTCACTTCCACCCGCACCCGGTGCAGGCCGTAGGGCAGGTTCAAAACGCCCCGGCGGTTCTCGAGATAATGGGCGGCGCCGGTCGTGTCCGTGTACGGCTGGTTGGCCTCGATGACCGCTTTCTCCGCCCCGTCCACCAGCACCCGCAGCGTCCCGCCATCCGGCGCATCCACCCACGCCACGGAGAAGTCCGTGGCCACCACGTCAATCTCCGCCGCCTGTCCTTCGGAAAGCACTGCCTGCCGGTCACCGCACGGCGATCCCCACTCGGATGCGAATGGCTCACTCTCGCGGCCCTGCAGATCCCACAGCGGGTGGTCCACCGGGAAGAATCGGCGTCCTGGGCAGACCTTGGCGTCCACGTAGGTCAGTTTCGCCTCGGGACCGGCGAGTTCCAGGATATGCCGGTCACCCAATCTCGCGCGACCGTACCGGAAGAGGGAGTTGCGCACATCGCGGTTGGGCGAACTGCGCCGTGAGGCCTGCTTCTCGCCGTCCACGTAGGGCACCGGGTCACCGTTCACGCTGCCCCAGCAATTGATGGCGGTGTCTTCGAACACGAACATACTGCCCCGGATGCGCGGGCTGTCCGGGCCGAAGGTGATCATGTCCCCTTCCCACCCGTAAGTGTTCGGATGCACGCGCTCAGGCAGTTGCAGTTGCGGCTGCCCGGCCTCAACCGGGTCCCAGCATTCGAAAGCCTTCTCGAGTTGCTTGAACCAAAGGTAATGCGCTGCCGCTTGGGGATGCCCGTCCTTCGGAACCAGCGCATAGCGATTGCACCAGCGCACCAGGTCGTCGGCCACTTTGCCGTAGTCGATGAACGGGATCTGGTAGCGCAGGCTCAGGGCCATCAGGTCGGCGGTATTCGGCGTGTAGGACCCATAGTTCTGGAACATGCAGAAGAGGAACTCGGTGTCTGGATAGTGGTGCTGGATCCAGCGAATCGTGGCTTCGAACACCGCAATCTCATCAGGGGTGTCGGTCTTCTCGTTGGCGCCGCTGCCGAAGATCACCAGGTCCGGCCGGGGGCCTTCCGGTCGCGCGAACAGGTCCGGGTAGAGCTCCTGCCACGACCTGCCCTTCTTGTGCCCGTTCATGTTCTCGTCGGGCGGGATCGCTAGCGAGCAGTAGTCCGCAAGACCCGAGTGCGCCTCACCCACACAGGACCCGTCGCAGGCCATGATGTTCAGCAGCAGCTTGTTCACAGGCAGGTCGAACTTGCGCATCAGCTCGAGGCGCAGCCGCCCGGCGTAGTCGAAGTAGTGCTGCCACCAGCCGATGTAGCCGTCCAGATCAGGCCGGCCCACGAGTTCCGCGTTGAAAGCACCCTCCGCTTTCGGCTGCTTGAAGGTGGGGGAGTTCGGGTCCTCGTCGTACAGGTACATGGGCGGGTTTGCGCTGCCCCGGTCGATGCTGGAGCCCATGAGGATGATGTGCAGCGGCTCGCCCTTCCACAGCTTCTGGATCGTCCGCGGAATTCCCCGGTAATAGGGCTGCACCTGGCGACCCGGCAGTAATCGCGCCTGCGCGGCTTTTCCCACGCAGAGCGTGGGGAACCAGACCCACACAGGCAGGTCTGCCGAGGTGTTCTCGAACAGCACCTCAATGCCCACCGTGTTGATGTCATCCGAGTGGGAATCCGGCCCAATCGTGACCTTGCCCTCGATCAGCGCGTTCTCGATGCGCAGTTCCACCGGCCCCGTCTGGTCCGAAGTGGCATCATAGCTGCGCGCCACCACCAGCTCGCCCCGGGAGTGTCTCGGGAAAGACTCGTCGCGGGGCATCCCGAAATCCTTGGGGTTCCACGTCCCGTCCTCGCTGTCCAGTTTCATCAGCCGCACACTCGCCTTGAGAGCACCCGCCGCGGGCTGGTTGCCGTAGACCAGCAGGCTCAGCGCCTCCCCGTGTGCGAGACCGGCTTCGGGCAAGGTGAAGAACTGCCAGAACCGCTTGCCTGGCTGGATGGACACCAGATTCCCGGCGGAGAAACCGGGGCGGATCTCCACCGGCGCGTGGGATTCCCGGATGACCGTGATGTCGCCCCAGGCGTCGGTATTCCAGAAAGCCACGTTGCGCGACATGTAGCCATCAGCGCGCCCGGTGCGGTGCGGGCCGAGTGCGTGGAACTCGAAGGTGGGATTGGCCAGGAGATTGCGGGACATTGCGGGGCCTTGCGTGTCAGCATTGGCGGCAAGCGCGGCACTCAACAAGAGGGCGACGGTGGCGAGACGGATCATGGGCGACCCTCCGATGGCAGGCTGCGGCAGCGTGGGCTGTTTCGGCGGGAGGGCGAGCCGTACCTGCCCGCCCCTCGTTTGACCCCGCAATTCGCGCTTTGCTATACTTCGACAAACCGCCACGGAAGGGGTCTGCAATGCGGCTTTTCAGGAAGCGCGAACCCCGCTCGACTCCGGCCAAGTACCGTGCCGGCATGCGAGCAATGCGGCGCGGCAATTACGAGGAAGCCGCCCGCCTGCTGCGCGAGGTCATCGAGGCAGACCCGGCACACATCCCAGCCCTGCACAATCTCGGCCTTGTGTACCACATGGCCGGCCAGCACACAAAAGCCATCGAGCAGTTCCAGCGCGTCATTGAACTGAAGCCCTCCGAAGCCCGGGCATACCTGAATCTCGCTGCCGCCGAGAATGCCCTGGGGCATCTCGACAGGGCCGAGAGCGCGCTTCTGAAAGCGCTCGACATCAACCCGTCACAAGCCGGCGCGCACTACAATCTCGCGGTCATCTACCTCAAGCGCAATGAGATCCCCAACGCCATGGCCGAAATGGAACTGGAACTCGCGGTGAACCCCGGCCACCGCGAGACCCAGGCCGCGCTCAACGCCCTGCGCGAGCGGCTCCTGCCCGGCTGAACGCCCCGGCCCTGAAGGAAGAACCCACGCCCTCGACGAACTATCCATCGCCGCAGCTTGCCGACGATTCCCTTCCCGCCTCAGGGGGTGTCCGCCGTGCCCGCAGCCGAGAGCCAGGTGAGCAACGCCGACATGGCCGTGTTCTGCCGCCAGTTCGCAAGCCTCATGCACGCCCAGGTGAACATTCTGGATATCTTCGAGGCCTTGCGCGAACAGACAGGCTCCGCGCTTATGCGCGAGATCCTGGACAAGGTGCGCAGCGACGTGGAGATGGGCCGCACCCTGGCCACCGCTTTCAGCCGCTACCCTCAGGTCTTCTCACCCTTCTTCATCAGCATGGTCAGGCAGGGCGAACTCGAGGGCGAGCTCGACCGGATCATGTCCGATCTCGCCGAGCATTTCGAGACCCGGATGGAGGACGGGGTCGATGCGAAGAAGATGCGGGACGTCGGCTTTGACCTGGAAGCCGTGGCGTCGGCGTTCCAGTGGATCTATATCTGGAGCGCCGCCCTGCTGGGCTTCTGTGCCCTGGGTTCGGGGCTGGTGTACTATGCGACAGGCCCGAAAGCGCTGCCCGGCGAGCCCTTCGCTAATATCGCCATCTTCATCGGCTTGGTCATGTTCCTGGGCGTCCTGGTCTTCTCATTCGGGCGGCGGCGACGGCGCCCGAGCCGCGGCGGAGCATGACCGACGTCGGTGGGGAGCCGGTCCTTTGCGCGCAGTGAGCCGACACCTGGGAACCGCGGGGGGCGTGTCGCGGTTCCTTGCAAGAGCAGGCGACTTCCGGGCGCCCCGGGGCCCGCCTGGGACTGGCTGGACCGAGAGTGCGCCAGTTGGTGGAGACTCGCCGCTGATTTGAGCGGCATTGGGAGTGTGACCACGATGAAAACCGCACGAGTTCTGGCCGCCGCCGGTGCTCTGTTTGTCCTGGCCTCGATCACCTGTGCGCAGGGCCTGTTCGATGGCCCTCCGCGACTGGACGACCGGCCGACCTTGCGTGACCGCAAGAGAGACGGCCTGGGCAGCGACCGGCTGCGCGACCAGCCCAGATACTGGCAGGCGCGCCCGCGCCTGGATGACAGGCCGACCATGCGCAACCGCAAGGACGAGGGCCTTGGCAGCGACCGCCTGCGCGATGACCCGCGGTATTGGGAAGGCAGGCCGCGCCTGGATGATCGCCCGCTCCGTTCGGATATCCAGACCATCGGCGAGGGCCGCTACTGGGATGACTGGTGGCAGGAGGAGCCCGTGGAGGAGCCGGTGTTCGTCATCCCCTTCCGGCCCCAGGGATTCCTGCCCTCAGCCGAAGTCTGTCTCGAGTGCGGCGAGGTGCCCATTGAGCTCACCGTGCAGCCTCTCGTGCTCAATGGCGTGCTGTATGTCGCCGCCCGGGACTACTTCACGGCTCTCGGCGCGTCGCTGAACTACAACGCCACGTACCGCAGCGCAATATCGCTCATGCCTGACGGACGCTGGCTCGTGATCCCCCTGGGCCACAGCTACTTCTACGTCAACCAGCAACTCACGCTTCTCGCACAGCCCACCGCCATCGCCAACAACATCCTGATGGTCCCGGTGCGCGCGATGTCCGAGAAGCTGGGCTTCGGGGTCCGCTGGGACCCGGTGAACAACACCGCGGTTCTCGTTCCGCCCGTCATGGAGGGCGATGTGACCGAGGGCCCGGAGCCCGCTCCCGCATCCCAGTAGCGCCTGCGGAACCGCAGGCCGGCTCATGGAAGGCGAGATATGGAACCGCTCATCCACGTGACCCGTAGCGGGCTGATCGAGTGCATCCACTACGGGGATATCGCCGTGTGCGATGTATCCGGGACACTCACGGGAAGGGTCGGCGACCCTTCCCGCACCGTCTTCTGGCGGTCCTCCGCCAAACCGATCCAGGCTCTTGCCGTGGTGCAGACCGGCGCTGCCGACCGCTTCGCCTTCACCGCGAAAGAGCTGTCCATCTGCTGCGCTTCCCATCACGGCTCGGCGGACCACGTGGCCACGGTGCGCGGGCTGCTCGCGAAGATGGGCCTGGACGAGTCGGCCCTGCAGTGCGGGACCCACATGCCCGGCGACCCGCAGGAGAACGCGCGCCTGGTGCGCGAGGGCAAAGACCCCTCACCCGCCCACAACAATTGCTCCGGCAAGCACACCGGCAAACTCGCATCCACACTGGCCCTGGGCGCCGACGTCGCGACCTACCTCGAACCCGACAGCCCCGTCCAGCAGTTGATCCTGAAGAACATGAGCGTACTGTCCGGCGTGGCCCCCGGAGACATCATCCTGGGCGTGGACGGCTGCTCGGCCCCCATTCACGGCATGAGCCTGCAGGCGATGGCCACTGCTTTTGCGCGCCTGGCGACTCCCGCAACGCTGCCCCACGATCTGCGGCCCGCAGCCGCCCGGATCATCGCCGCCATGGCCGCCGAACCCGTGATGGTCAGCGGCAAGGGCGCCTTCAACAGCGCACTCCTCGAAGCCTATCAGGGGCGCATTGTCGCCAAGAGCGGCGCGGAGGGCCTGTGCGTCTTTGGCCTGACAGACCTGGGCATCGGCGTGGCCATCCGCACCGTGGATGGCAGCGCACGGGGGCAATCGTCAGCAGTGTTGCGGGTCCTGGAACTCCTGGGCGCATGCGACGACAGCACCCGCGCGGCCCTGGAGGGCTTCGTGACAACGCCACTGAAGAACTGCAGAAACCAGGTCATCGGCGAGGTTAGGGCGGCGGAGTTCAGCCTGGAGCATTAGCGCTCCCGGGAGGCGGTATCGTTGGGCGTCAAAGTCGGGCTTATCGGCGCGGGCGGCATCACCCGCCCTCACCTGGCTGCTTTCGTGCGGCACACAGGGGTGGACCGCGTCGCGGTCGCCGACCCCTCCCAGCAGGCGCGGGCAGGACTCATGGCGGAGTTCGGGATCATCCGCGAGCAGTACGACGACTACCGCGCGCTCCTCGAAGACGACTCCGTCAGCATCATCGACATCTGCACGCCTCACTATCTCCACGTCACCCAAGCCGTGGATGCCTTGCGCGCCGGCAAGGATGTGATCATCGAAAAACCCCTGGCCATGTCGGTGCGGGAGTGCGACGAGATGATCGCGGCAGCGCAGGAGTCGGGCCGCAGGCTCCTGTGCGCCCTGTGTATGCGCCGCTTCCCGGCACACATCAAGGCGAAGAAGCTGCTGGACGAGGGGGCTGTCGGCAAGCCGCTCATGGGGATGGTCACCGTCATCGGCAACGAGTTCGCCCGCATGAACGACCCGGAGAACTGGAAAGGCGACTGGGAGAAGGCCGGCGGCGGCGCCATGTTTGACACCGGTTACCACGCGGTCTACATGCTCCAGCATTTCTTCGGCCCGACGAAGGCCGTCACCATGACCGGCACGCGCCTCCTTGTGGAGCCCGAGAACAAGGCGGATGACACCAGCGTGGTCGCCCTGGAGATGGAGAGCGGCGTTCTGTGTTCCATCGTGGTGACGTACGTGGCGATCGGCGACCGTTGGAGCGAGGAGCGCCGGCTGCTGGGCACGGAAGGCTCTCTGCTCATCCGCGACGACCCCGAGGATGAGTTGCCCCTGCTCCTGCTGCAGGGGGGGGACTACCGGCCCATCCGCGTCCGCAATGCCCCGGGAGTGGCCCGGTTCGCCATCCGCGAACTGGTCAGCGAATTCGTGGACTGCCTCCTCACCGGCGGCGAGACCGACGTCACCCTGGCCGAGTCCCGCGCCGCCGTGGCCACCTGCTGCGCAGCCTATGAATCCTGGCGCACCGGCCGCCGGGTGGAGATCGCGGGCTGAGGCCGGATGCGCTCTGAGCATCCCCGCGCCTTCCGGTCCTGAGCCGTTGCCTCACAGCCCGCGGAGCGGGCGGCAGCCTATAGCCAGGGGCGGAAGCCCCTGGATTCCCGCGCCACGATGCGCCATGAGCCCCCGAACGGGGGCGACAGGCCGTCCCCGCGCACCCGGACCGGCCGCCCCTTTGGGGCTTGTGATTCTTCGCTCGGGTTCGGAATCCCCCGGCTTCCGCCGGGGGCTATAGGCGGACGGCTCCTGCCGGAGCCTGACGACAAACGGCCCGGCCTCAACACCACGGGCAGAACGCCCCGACCGCACACGAGGCCGACGTTCATGTTAGGCAACCGATGCGCCTTGGCCCCACGGTGTCGTTTCCCCTCGGTGCGGGGCCCCAC
>JAGPGE010000773.1 GCA_018056145.1 Armatimonadota bacterium | reverse complement strand
GACCGGGAGCGCGATCTGTTTGGCCAGTGCCGATGATGCGATGGGGGAGGGCTATGCCGCCGTGGGCGCCTGTTCGCTGACCTTCCAGGAGACCGTCATGGGCTGCCTGGTCTTTCACAGCGACGATCCCGGACATTTCGGGCAGGACGAGGTACGCATTCTGACCGAGATGGCCGGTGACGTGTCTTACGCAGTGCGGAACATCCGTCGCAACCATGAAAAGCAAGCGGCGGTGGATGCACTGCGGCAGAGCGAGGCGCGGTACCATTCGATCTTCGCCCAGACTGCGGTCGGGATTGCCCTGACCGGGCTGGACGGACGGCATCATGACTGCAATCAGGCCCTGCTGGACATGCTGGGGCTCACGCGCGAAGAGTTCCTGTCCATGCGCGCGGACGAGTTCACACACCCGGAGGATCGCGACGCGCCGCCCACGCTCTGGCGGGAGTTGGAGGAAGGCCTTCGCAGTTCGTACCAGCAGGAGGTCAGGTATATCCACCGGGACGGTCATGTGGTGTGGGCGCGTTTGACCGTCTCGTTTGCCCTGGACGCGCATGGTCACCGCACAGCCGTCATCGCCATCGTCGAGGACATCACCGCCCGCAAGCAGGCGGAGGCAGCGTTGGCCCAGAGCGAGGAACGGCACCGGACCCTGATCCAGGCGGTGCCTGATATCATCGCGGAGGTCGATGAGCACCTTCAGTACAGATGGATGAACGCAGCCGGTCTGCAGTTCTTCGGGGCGGATGCGATCGGTCGGAATGCGACGGAGTTCATGGTCGGGGAAGCTGCGGCACTGGACACTCTGTGGGCTGTGCGGCCACTACTCACGGGCGCGATGGAGAGCGGCAGAGTTGAGTCGCTCCAGCGCCGCCAGGATGGGGCACAGCGGTTGCTGGAGTGGCACTGCCGGCCCCTGCGCAATGAGGATGGCGCCATCATCGGCGCCCTGTCAGTTGCGCATGATATTACTGAGCGCCGCCGTGCTGAACGCGAGATCACCCGGCTGAACCGGTTACTGGCCACCCTTTCGGATGCCAACAAGGCGATCGTCCGCGGGACCAGCGAGGAAGAGCTATTCCAGGATGTCTGCAGGATCGCGGTTGAACGCGGCGGGTTCTTGCTGGCGGCTGTGAGCATGGTGGCGGAGGACGGGGATGAGGTGCTGCCGGTGGCGTCCTTCGGGCGCGACGACGGGTTCCTGGCGCTCAGGCGTGTGTGTCTCAGCGATCCGGAGCGAAATGTGGGCTCGGTCGCGCAAGCGATTCTCGCCGGCCGCCCAGAGACTCGCCTTTGGACCCTGGAGAGCTACGCCGTACCTCCGTGGCGGGAGGCTGCCCGAGCGCGGGGGTTCGAGGCCGTGGGATCATTCCCACTCCGGCGCGATGGCCAGGTGGTGGGGACCTTAGATCTGTACGCGGACGGGCCTGAATACTTCCAGCACGAGGAACGGGAACTGCTTGAAGAACTGGCGGCGGACCTCTCCTTCGCCATGGATGCATTCATGAACCAGCGGCGGCGGCAGGATGCCGAGGATGCACTGCTTCGCGAGCAGGCGCAGATCCGGGCCACGCTGTACAGCATCGGCGATGCGGTCATCTCCACGGATCTCGAAGGCCGCGTGGTCAGGATGAACCCGCCGGCGGAGACGCTCACGGGGTGGTCCGAGGCGGAGGCCATTGGCAGGCACATCCAAGAAGTCTTCCACATCGTGAATGAGGAGACGCGAGAGCTGGTCGAAAACCCGGTGACAAGAGTGCTGCGCGAAGGGACGGTAGTCGGGCTTGCGAACCATACCACTCTGATCTCGCGCGAAGGCCGTGAGTACCCCATCGCGGACGCGGCCGCTCCCATTGCGGCCACCGGCGAGGGCACATCGGGCGTGGTTCTAGTTTTCCGCGACCAGACGGACGAGCGGCTTGCCCAGCGGCGAATGCGATTGCGGCTGGAGATCATTCAGGGCGCAGTCGGCAAGACCAAGGATGAGCTGGTTGCGCTGGCCTTGGAGTCCATGCGGGCGATGCTCGGGTGCGGCAGCGCGTGCTTCTACCTGGTGGAGCCGGACCAGCGGACGGTGCGGCTGGTGGGATGTTCCTCGGGGACTGATGCGCGGTGCCTCGATCAGTGGGGTGAACCAGGGGAATGCGAGAGTGCAGAAGCCTCACCATGGGCGGACTGCATTCGGGATAGGTGCGCAGTTGTGCGCAATGAGCACCCGCTGGGGAGGGAGCTGCTGGTGCCCGTGGTGCGCGATGACAGGGTGGTGGCGATGCTCGGGGTGAGCAACAGTACGCGCCCGTACACCGAGAGCGATGTGGCAACCGCCTCCTATCTCGCAGACGTCACCTGGCAGTTGCTTGAGCAGAAGCGGGCCGAGGAAGAACTGGTGGCGTCTGAGACCCGGTACCGTCGGCTCTTTGAGACCTCGCAAGATGGAGTGTTGATCGTCGAACCCGAGACGGGGCTCATCGTGGATGCGAACCCGTCCGCCCATGAGTTGCTGGGTTTCGCCCCGGGGACACTGGTGGACAAGCCGCTGTCTGAGGTACACCCGCTTGCGGACGCGGTTTCATTTCCCGAGTTGCTGGAGACCGTGGGACGAGATGGAGTGTGCCACTGTGAGCCGGGTACCATCCGCACCCAGGATGGCAGAGAGATCGATGTGCAGCTTTCGTGCTCCTGTTTCGACGCTGGGGACACACGGGTGGTACAGTGCAATGTGCGCAATGTTACGGAGCTGCACCGGGCACAAGACGCGGCCCGACTGGCCACTGTTGGTCAACTCGCAGCAGGGGTCGCGCACGATTTCAACAACATCCTGAGTTCGATGATGCTGCGGGCGGAGATGACGAAGCTGGCGCCCTCGCAGGATGGCTACCGAGCTCTGACCGAGGCCGTTCTGAGCGCCGGCGCGCGAGGAGCCGAGATCTGCCGGAACCGCATGA
>JAGPGE010000074.1 GCA_018056145.1 Armatimonadota bacterium | reverse complement strand
GCCTGACCCATGGCGAACCGGGCCCAGACGGGCCCTATATCCACTCCGCCGACGCCCTCAAACGCCCCACGCCGACCGATTACACGCGCCGACGTCAACCGCCACGCAATCCCACCGCCAGATAGCCCCGCTCCCGGGCAGCGCGCTGAGGTTCATGCATAGAGCGGGCTAAAGCCCGTCACGGTGCATGCCAGAAGCTTGGTCCGGAACCGCGATCGGTCGGAAGCCCGTATACTCGTCGCCGCGACGCCTTATGAAGGGGCAACGGTTGCTCGCACGGCACGTGTCTCGACCCTCGCCGTGAGAGCCACCACGCAAAGATCGGAACTTGCCCTCAAACGCAGGCCCGCCCCCGGTGTACCAGTCAGACGTCATCTCCCAGACGTTCCCCGCCATGTCTAGCGCCCCGCACCAACTGGCGTTGCTGGGGAATGATCCCACACCGAAAGGGATCCCGCCAGACCCTCTGTTCGAGCTGTGGCAACACACGGTCGGATCCCAGTCATTCCCCCACGGATACTCTGGACTATCCGGTCCACGGGCAGCGTACTCCCATTGGGTTTCAGTCGGCAGGGCCAAACCGTAGCGCTCACAGTATGCTTCGGCGTCGTCCCAGCTCACCTGCGTCACCGGATGACTGTCGCCTCCGGGGCTGCTCCGTGGGAAAGTGCGTCCCGTGGCCGAGCAGAACGCGCGGTAGGAGGCCTTGGTGACCTCATTCTTGGCAACCCAGAAGCCATTCGTGATCTCCGCTCTTCGCAGTGGCTTCTCGTCTTTGTCCCCGTCATCAGACCCCATCATGAACTCCCCCGCTGGGACCCAGACGTAGGTGCTGCCGTCAGGACCCTTTATCTCCTGACCCGCATCGGTGCCATGGTCTTGCCACGGACGATCTCTCGACGCCGTAGCCCGTGGCGAAGGTGTGCCAATGGTGGGACGCGCTCGCGGCCCCTCCTGCCCGGCAGACTCGAGGGGCGCGGGGACAACATCCCCAGTTTCCAGGACACAACGCAGCCCGAAGTTGTCCTGGCGCACCTCCGGACTGCAGTTGCCACGCGTTCCGGTGCGCAGACGACTCTCGACGCGTGAGCTCCACGAACCGCCTCGCATCACGCGGTACACGCCACTTCCTGGTCCAACGGGGTCGACCGTTGGTGATGCTTTGTACCAGTCGTCACTGTACCAATCCGAGCACCACTCATGCACGTTACCGGCCATGTCCAGGGCACCACACCAAGCCGAATCCTCCGGCAGGCTGCCGACGGGCGAGGGCGCACCGCATTGGGCCCTATTGCCATGCCAGCATAAGCTCGAGGGATTCCACTCATCGCCCCACGGGTAGACACGGCCTTCACTTCCTCGCGCGGCGTACTCCCATTCCGCCTCCGTGGGAAGCCTCAGACCGAATTGGTCGCAGTAGGCTTTCGCATCTTCCCAGTTCACGTGCGTGGCCGGATGCCTGTCGCTCCTACTGTCCACCGTGGAGCCCCCCCCGCCCGCAACTCCAGAGCACCTGCGGTACTGACCGACCGTCACCTCGTGTCTCCCAATCCAGAAGCCCCTGCTGATTCTGACCGTATGCACCGGTTCCAGGCCAGTCAGGCTTTCGCCCGGACCCATCATGAACTCCCCTGCTGGGACCCAGACGTACTCCCCGAGCTCCTGCGGATGCACCGCAAATCGGTCCGGGTAGGGCTTGTCATCCGGCCCCCAGCCAAGTGCCGAGGGGGTCGCACCGTCAGACAGAGCTGGGCCGACATTCCCGAGTGATGAGGTCACCTGGCGCGCTTCACGCGCGCCACCCGGGCGGTGCGAGAGCCATTGCAGCAGTAGCGCAGATAGCAGGAGAACCACAACCGCCGCTGACAGGCTCAGCCAGACGGGCCTGCCGAATGGTCTCCAAGCTACCAGTTGCGCCACCGCGCTGGGGTGTGGCACCGATGCTGCGTCTGCGTCTTCTGGCACGCTGGGTGTGATCGGCTCGGGTGGCGCTGGCGCCTCCGTGGACTGGGAAGGCGATCCGGCATCCAGAGATGCCCCGTCTGGGGGTGCTGGCTCATCGGTGGCATCGGCCGCGTCGACGGCATGAACGATTGGCGGAGCTTCGATGGTCTTCGAGCAGTCAACCGGCGGCGTGTCGGCATCGTCACATTCGTCTTGATCCTCCGACCGGTGGAGAGACTCTGTATGCAGTCTCGCATGGACCTTCCTGACCTGCTCCTCGACGTCCTGAAGGATCTGTTCCATCGCCTCGAGGAAATCAACATCGTTCCTGGTGTAGGTGAGAAGTGGCTTACGGGTCTCGGGCGCGCCCAATACCTCTGTCAGTAGTGCAAGCTTCCGCCAGGGGCAGGGCCGGGTGATGATAGGAATCACCGTGAGTTCCCGGGCCCGTGCACGCTCCTCGATTCGCGGGTACTCGCGCTGCTGGATGAACTCGGAGTTCATGAACCCCCGGTTGATCAGGAGAATGGCAATGTGTGCGGTGTTGATCTGCGGCTCAATCTCATCCCAGAGCATGTCGCCGGGTGTCAGGCCCTTGCGGTCATACCAGAAGACCACATCCGGCTCCTGGATGTTGTGCTCCAGCCACGGGATCAGGGGGCGCTCGCCGAAGTAGGCCTGCTCGAACCAGCGCGTATCCTGTTCGTGGTTGTAGCTCACGAAGACCCTGACCGGCTCCATCTCCAAGCCTCCGGTGGCAGAACGGGTGTCGCAGTCCCGCAAATGCTTGCGGGAGACCCGGGGAGCGGTCTGCCGCGCAGTGGGTTTTCGCGGCTCACATGCCGCACACCTGCCCGGTGGCGCGTCTTGCCGCGGGCCGCTCACGTCATCCCCACGCCGGGCAGGAATATGGCATGCGCATATCCAACTGTGAAGTGTCGTGGCCCCAACTACGGCGAAGTGCACAACACACCAAGGCTCAGCGAGACAAACCGACAACGCGGGGAATGGGAGGGCATAGTGGAATACCATGTCTTTCTTAGCTACAGCCATCAGGACAGACCAGCAGCAGAGAACCTTGGGGCGGCACTGACAAGCAAAGGCTTTCGCGTCTGGCGAGACGACTCCATTGGCTGGGGTGCTGACTTCTGGAAGACAATCACGCAGGCGATTCTGGACAGCCAGGCGCTGATCCTCGTCGTACCAAACGCCGGAGTGCAGGTTGACTGGGTGGTACGCGAGACCCAATTCGCCCTGAGCAAAGGCGTCCCAGTCTTGCCGGTGCTGCTAAAGGGGAGAAAGGCTAGACGGCCGCTCGCGACGGTCATTGGCAGACTGCACTACATACGCGTGAACTCGGAACAACCGGCGGATGCCGCAGAGGAGATAGAGAGGGAGTTGCGCTACGTAGGCGTTGGCACACTATCAAGCTCTCTGGATCGAAAGATCAACTGGGAGCACATTGGCGGCAGATTCCAGTTCGGTCCTGGTAGCCAGCAACGGCTAGACGTCCTTGCGGAGCTGACCCGAAGACGCTTCCAAGGCACCCCTGGTCCTCAGTTTTGGACAGTGCATGGGCTGCGCCACGCCAACTCACTGCTCGCAATACTGGCAGATCTGCTCCATCCGCGCTGGTGTGAAGACGAACACTACGCCTTCTGCCTCTCTGCAGCCGCCTGCTTGCACGACGCGGGGCTTGTCGCTCGTTCGATCTCAGGGACTGCAGGGACGACCCGTGAGTCCATATCGTCACCGACCGTTCCATTCACCACCAAGCGTCTGTCTCTGCAGTGTATGAGGTCGCCGGAGACGCCGAACTGACAGTGAAGGAAACGGAACTGATATCTGATCTCTGTTACTATCACAATGCGGCGACCAGCATTCAGGAGAAGGCTCTCGAGCCTGACCGCGCCGAGCTGCTTTCTTGCTTCCGTCTGGCAAATGCTTGCGATCTTGGCCAAGTCCGCGCCCCAGCGAGTTTTCTGCGGCTCAACAAAGACGAAGTCTTCGCGGAGGGGAAGACAGAGAGCCCTGCCGAGAGGGAGAAAAGCCCTGCGCAGCAAGGTAGACTGGCTGACCGGCAAACAGACGCGAACGGGAACGGGGCAGCGGCAGCTGAACAGGAAGCAACGCGAGGCTTCTGGCTGAGAAACCTTCTGGTGAATGGCGTTGATCTGGACACATCGGCCCGCAAGGTGATTGTTCGAACCTCAGTCCCGTTCGAGGGCGCACAGTTCATTCCGAACCTTATCTATGCCAACCTGCGCCGGATCGCTGAGGGTATTGGGCCATTCACGGGGAAGTGGAGCGTGGAGACGCCGACAGACATAACCCATGATGGCAGCCCCGTATTGGGCATTGAGGAAATGATCAGGTTCGGTGCATTGCTCTGCAGCGCTCCGAGCGCAGTGATGGCAAGCTCCGGTGACATATCCGATTACTTTGTGGATGCAGTGATCGCTCTCTCGCAGAGCTGCGCTCCCAACACGGGTGTCTGTCCCGGGACTGGAATAGATGGAGGGTGCAGTCCAGAGTCCGCCCTGCAGACGCTACTTGACGTTGCAGACTTGCTGATAGACAGACGCCCCGAGTTACATGCATTGCAGTTTCTAAAGAGGCAGTACGAGCCCCTGACGAAAAGAACCAACGCCTCAAGTGCGCTACTGGAGGCATCAGCAAGGATGTCTGAATTCCGTGAACAACACCGTTACCTGCCCAACGCCAACGCATCCCAGCGATCCAGATTCTCAGTGCTAGCGGGAAATGCTTACCGGAGACTGCGCCGGGTGGTTGGAGACAGAGATAGCTACCGCTTCTTCCTTTTTGGCTATAGCGGCCCCGTCTCGGTTTTCATCCAGCATTGCAGCCTTGCAGGGAAGAGGGTAAAGATACTGCCCCCAGCCATGCGCACGGTGGGAGAGGGACCAGCACTGAAGGTGGTTGATAAGCTGAGGGTGCCGGAACTGAACCGGGTGACCGTCGAAGTCGTGCCCGACGCCGCGATCCTGTGCGCACTCAAAGGATTGCATCGCGACCGCAGCGACAAGTGTGATCTGGTGCTAATGGGGTGTGAAGCCCTAGTCAGCGGATGCAACAGACCGCCGTTCGGCGTGACCGATGTGGCCAACAGCCTCGGCGCCGTCGCCGTTGCAGAGCTGGCAAAGTCAGCCGACGTGCCCGTCTGGATCCTCACTGAAACTACGAAAGCATATTGTGACCGTTTGGCTTCCGCTTGGACAAGAGGCGGTGCGAGGACCTCCGGACAGGTCCCTGTCTCGGCCTTCCACCATGAGGCAGCCGCTTCCGTTGCGGCGAGGGAAAACACGGCACGGTACCCCAGATCCGAGCTGATACCCGCAAGTCTGATCAACGCAATCGTCACAGACGATGATAGCAAGATACAGCTGATCGGAGGCCGAGATGACGGTGCGGTCAACGAAGAAACAGAAGCTCTGCCTCATCGCCTTCGACATCGACGGCTGCCTCATGGACATCGACCAACCCGCGGACGAGGACGTCCGCCTGGCGCTGGGTGATCTCCAGGAAGTGGGGGCGCACCTTGTGCTGGCGTCCGGGAAGCCTTGTCTTTATCTGTCCGGGCTTGCACGGGGCCTGGGGATCATGGCCGCTTCGCTGCTCGGCGAGAACGGTGCCGAGATATGGGTCACCAGCACCATGCCCCCGCGCCGGATCACGCAGGACGTCGCCCCGGACGCGCGGCAGGCCCTGACCGCGCTGGCGGACGAAGCCCGGCGGAGATACGGTGCCGATGTCTTCCTGCAGCCCAATGCATACGGGGTTACGGTCTTCCCGGCGGTGCCGGGTCTGACGCCTGAGATCGTGGCCCGGGAGATGGAGCGGCCGCTGCCGGCTGCAATCACCCGCTACCTGCACGATGACAGCGTGGACTGGGCAATCAGCCGCTTCGACAAAGGGGTCGCGGTCCAGGCCCTTGCGGAACACCTGGGCATCCCACTGGAACGCACAGCAGCCGTGGGCAACGGCAGCAACGATCTGCCCATGCTGAACGTGGTCGCTCGAGCATTCTGGGTAGGCCCGCCCGACAAGGTGGCGGGCACGGGCATCGTGGCGATGCCCGACATGCGATCTGTCCTGCGCGCACTTGCGGACGCCATGCGCCAATGGCGGCAACAGTAGGCGCGCCGAGAGAGCACGGACGGCTACTCGTAGACGCCTGCAGCGACGACTTCCACCCCGTCCGTGTCCAGCAGATGATCTTCCTGACTGGCGCGTCCTCTGACTTTGACCCAGATGGTGTTGGACTTGTCCTCCAAAGTCCCGGGAGGCAGCTTGCTCCGAATCTTCGCGATGAGAGGCGAACGAGTGGCGGCCAGGCAGGCCGCGCCCGTGCCCAAGCTGTGCGCACCCGCCATCACCATCGCGATGCGGTCGCGATAGTCTGGATGTGGCCCGCGGATGATGATGCCCCAGTCCTCGACCCAGGTCTCCCTCTCATCGTCCCCAGCAGATCCGGCCCGACTGGGCAGCAGGCTCAGCTGGCCTCCAGTGACTTCGTACAACGCGGTCACCCAGTCCTCTTCGCACTCGCTGTGACCGGGCGCCGCTCCGAAGAGGAACCGCGGCTCGCGACCATTCTGCAGGAGGGCGAGCATCAGCCCGGCTGGGTAGTTCACCTTTGGGGCGCCGATGAAGTACAGGTTGATGTTACGCCCCAGTAGATCGGGAGGGCTGTACTTGGCCGAGATCAGTTCGATGGCGCCGGCTCCGCCCATCAAAGCTCCGAAAGTGGAGACGAGACCGAGGATACCCAACCGGTCACCGAAGGTTCGATGGTGATATGATTGCCCCACACTCTGAGCTTGCTGCGTGGCGTAGCGGCTCCCCGCGACGATGTAAGCCGGGCGCGGGTTCGGCGCGAGTAGCATGTCGCTCAGTATCGGCAGTTCCGCGCCGACGAGCACCTTCAGATGGCTCTCGAGCTGCCGCCTGAACTCGGCAGGACCGTCCCAGCCCTCGCCATACTCAATTACTTCCAGGCCACGCAGGTCCGTTGGTACATCACGGCCTCGCCGACAGACAAGCAAAGGAGGCTTGCCGCGGCCAACCGCGTACCCGATCTCGTAGAAGACGTTGGGCCGGTCCTCGCTAATATCCGCGATGACCAAGTCTGCCTGTTCCATCAGGTAGTGTAGCTTGGCCAGCAGGTCGTGACCCGAGCCTGGGACCGCGTCGGCGCGCACGCACGCCATCCCGAATCTCTCCGTGACGACCTCGTGGATTACCGAGTAGACGTGCTGGAACGTCTGTGCGTGCTCAGCTCTCGGATAGGCCATCGCCACAAACGCGAATGGCTGGCCCTTCGTGAGTTCCTGCACCGCCCACGGAATGCTCATCTCACTCACGGTGTCACTCCTCCTTGTTACGCGCCGATCGGTGGCACCGCGACTCCCACCGACGGCCAATGCACCCGTTCGCTACCGGAACACATTCGCTCCATCGGGAGAGCCCTCCTGCACCAGTCTGGCAGGAGTCAGGCGCGTGTTCGTCCAATCGCTACTAATGGCTGAGTGCTGCGCCAGCGGCGATGAAGTGACGGACTCAGGCGACGAGGCGCGGTCTGGACCATCACGGTCCAGCGGAGGGAGACGGCCATGCACAAGGGCACGAAGCAGCAGGAGACCCGGGTGAACCAGCAGTGCGTGAGCGTGGTGAAACTCGCGGAGACCGGCGACATGGAGCCGGCGATGCAGGCGATCCTGCGCCTGCCGGATAAGCTCGCCAGCCTCAAGGATGCCGCCGAGATCGACTACCGGTATCTGGGGGAGTTCATCGCCGGTCTCGACGCGCCCACCCCCGTAGCGAGCACGGTGTTCCAGTTGCTGGCCGGACTCTGCCTGTATCGGGCGGGAGACGTGGCCGGATCGCTTGGCCATTTCCAGCAGGCCCAGCGGGAGGCACGGCACGTCGAGGATGAGCACAGGAGGGCGTTCCTCAAGGTCGCCGGCGCCTGCGGCGAATCGTGGGCGCTCATGCGCAACAAGGAGAGCCCGGCGGCGGTGCGCCGCGCCCGGGCGGCAGTGGCTGTCGCGGAGACCGCCGCGAGCACGTGGTTGATGGCCCATGCGCGCCACGCACTCGGGCGGGTGTTCGCCACCGACCCGCAGCAGCGACACCGCACTTTGGGGCTGCTCAACGAGGCGAGGAGCGAGTACCTCGCCCCGGACGTGGATGATCTGCGCGGGGCTGCGTACTGCCTGCAGGTAGCCGGGCGTCTGCAGGCTGACGAGGGTGATCTGGACCACGGTCTGACGGACCTGCACGAGAGCCTGGCGCTCATGCGCCGCACGAAGGGGGACCGGGGCGCCGCCAGTGTGCTGCTGGACACCGGCTGGATCCGGGCCTACCAGCAGAGCTTCGTTCTCGCCCGCGAGCTGGGGCGCGAAGCGATCAGCATTCTGGACACCCGCAATGACTACCGCGGCCTTGCCAAGGCCCACCATCTCGTGGGCTGGGCCTACCTGTGCGAGGGACAGAACCACGAGGCCGAGGCATCATTCCTGCGGTCCCGGGATTACTGTCGTGAAGCGCGCGCACCGGCAGTGGGCGTGTTCTGCACCTACTACCTGGCGCGCTGCGCCTTCGCGATGGGCAAGGACGAGGACTGCGCGCGCCATCTGAGGCAGTGCAGGCGGCGCCGGGGCTACGACGCGATGGTCGACCTGTCGGTGCGCGCGCTCGAGGCGGCGCGAGCCATCCGGCGGCACCAGTGGAGCAAGGCGGCCGACATGATCCACCACCTCACTGGCGACCTGAGGACGGCGGGAGTGCGTCGCGTAGAGGCGGATGCCCTGTTCCTGTGCGGGTTCGAGTGGTGCAAGGTGGACCATCTCGAGGACGCCGCACCACTCCTGCGGCGCGCACTCGAGGTCGCTGCCGATGCCCAGGCAGCGTACACGCTGCAGCGGTTCCTCGCGGCCAATGAGAGCGCCGCCCTGCACCGCTGGATGGCGACCCTGGTGGCGACACTGGTGGACCGGGCACGAGTGGAGCAGCAACTCGCGGACCAGGCTGTCGCGGCGCAGTACGCTTTCCATGACCTAAAGAACGCCTTCTTCCGCATAGGGGCGGCGCTCGAACTGTACGATGAACTCCCGGAAGAGGCGAATATACGCGACATAGCTCAGGATGCCAACGACTGTGCAGAGGTCGCGGGGGAATTGCAGGAAGCTTTCGGCTGCGGCGACGGTTTGCTCAAGCCCAGACTTGAGCCTTTCGCCCCGGCCCAGTTCATCGAGGACCGTGCGAGAGGAGGGAGGGCAAACCCGGCTGGGAGACTCACATACGAAACCGACATCGAGCCTGATCTACCAATGCTCATGGCAGATCCTCGCGCCATGGCCCGGGTATTCGGAAATCTGGCCAGCAACGCCCAGAAGTACGCGCCGGGCTCGACCATCACCCTCTCCGCGAAGGCGCACCAGGACGCATCGGGCGAGATCGTGGGCGTCGTGCTTGGCTTTGCGGACGATGGCCCGGGCATCCATCCGCAGGACCTGGAGGTCATCTTCACCCCGCGCAAGCACCCGTCGCAGTACAGGGTGAAGCGCAAGAACCACGGCTCGGGGATTGGTCTGGGCTACTGCCGGGTGATCGCCGAAGCCCACGGCGGTCGCATCTGGGCCCAGAGCGAACTGGGCCACGGCGCGGCGTTCTACGTGGAATTGCCGGTGCCGAAAGCGACCGGGAAGTGACTTGGCGCGGGCTCTCCGGCACGCATGCCCCGATGAAGCGCCGCGTTCAGTTCGCGTCAGAGTAGCAGTCCAGCATCAACGTGGCATCGTCGTGGTCACACTGCCCGTCCCCGTTCAGATCGGCGCGTCGGTTCCAGTCCGTCTGGCCGGCCGCTGCGCGACGCCACTCACGGATGAACGCCGCGAGGTCTGCATCGCTCACGAATCCGTCCTCGTTCAGATCCCCACGGAGCAAGAGCAATACGGCGCTGTCGAGTTGCCCCGTCTGCCCGTCCATGTTCGCGATGCTGAGACCGAACTCACCGGGGGCGGCACCCGACAGGTCGATTTTGCAGATCAGCTTGCTGCTCGACTCGACAATCACGGTAGCTGCGGCGAAGGTCGCCCCAGCGGGGCTGGACAGCGACACCGTAGCCCCGTCAGAGAAGCCCGATCCCGTGACCGTGAGCTCGACGCTCGCGGCGGGCAGGAGGATCTCGTTTGGTGACACGGCCGCAACGACGGGCGCAGGGACGGAGTTACCCGGAGTGATCTGGACGGCGTCCAGGTAGATGGGCCCCGCGTACGCGCCGGCAGCGCTACCCAGTGACACCGAGAGCCCCACCAGCTGTGCGTGGCCTTCATAGCCCGCGTCCATCGGCCGCGGGCAGGCGATGAAGGAGCGAGGGGGAGTTGGAGGAGCATCCAGCGCTCTGGACTCGCCGCCACCCACTTCGAGGCAAGGGGCCTCCAGGAGCCGTCCTTGGCGAAGAGTCGGACCCGGTTGGGGCTTTCCGCGTCGCCTGCCGCGCCTGCAGGGAGCCAGACCGCGCAGGTGAGCGAATGCCCCGACAGGTCCGGCGGGAGAACAGCGGCGTCGAACAGACCCGTCCATCGCAGGTCCACGAAGGCCTCGCCGGTCTGATGCCCGGTCACATCAGGTGCGAGGTCGCAGGCGATCTCCAGCGCCCCGATGCCGACCTGAGAGCGGTCACGGGTCGCCCGCACGTCCAGTGCCGCTTCAGGCTTGCCAGCACCCGCTTCCGGCTTCCAGGTCATGCTGGCCCGTTCGAACCCGAAAAGGCTGGCGTCCGTACCCGGCGGCGACGGAATCTGGGCAAACCGCTGGGCCAGCGCATCCTGTCCCGGCCTGTTCTGGAACGAATAGCTGTCCGTGAAGCCCGCCCATGGATGCGTGGGCTGCCGCTCCCACCCCCATGCCAGCAGACCGCACGCCCAGTCGGTGGACGCGAAGGCATCCCACGCTCCGCCGAGCGCCGTTGCCTGACAGTCCTCACAGTATGGGCCGCCCCCGGTCACGCTTCAGGGCTGCGCCGCACAAGCTTCGCAGGGCCGGTAGCCCACCTCAGTGATGAGCAGCGGCTTGCCGTGGACCGCCTGCCACGCGCCCAGTTGATCTACGTACGGCCGCCAGGCAGCGGCGAGTTCGGCCGCAGTGGGATCCGCCAGGGAAGAGAGCTCAAAGTAGGCATCCACACCGACGCAGTCCAGTGCATCGACGAAGTCGACAGAGCCGTAGGCATCCCAGTTGGCGGCGTAGGTCAGCTTCCCGGAGTATCCCGAGGCGCGGACGGCCTGTGCAAGTGACCGCCACTGGTCCCCGTCATCCTGCATGCTGCTCAGTTCGGTCCCGATGCACAGGAGTTCGCAGCCGGTGCTACTGGCGATACCCGCGTAGTGCATCAGGAATGCCCGGTACGAAGTCCACCACGCGTCGGCGTCCGAAGGCGCGATTTGCGTCCTTGGGGGGCCATCTTTGCAGTCCACATGTGGCTTGAGAATCACCCGCAACCCCACGGAGCGGGCGAAGGCAATGGCATCCCGCAAGCAATCGTCCGATGGGCTGTCCGTACCCTTCTCGACCGTCACGCTTGTACCGGTCTGCATGCTCCAGATGGCCACCAACGCTACCGAGTCAGCGCCCATACCGGCCAGATCCGCGATAGCCGCGCGGGACAGCCCATCGAATCCATCGGGTTGCTGGTAGACCACGAAATTCGCGCCGCGGTACTCCATGGACGCAGGATAGCCTGCAACGACGGGGCCGCAGAGCAAGAAGCCCAGCAAGGCCCACCTGCCCGGGAATGGACGAGACACACGCAGTCGCCGGGCACGGTTCTGCGCCAGCACACCCTTGGGTGATCTGCAGGACCACAATCCCCTCACGACGATCCCTCCCGCACAGACCGTTCTGTCCAGACATCTCGCCATGCTCGGCGACGGTCCCAAGTCTCTTCGAGCGAGGTCTCGTGAATCCCTTCCGCCACCCGACCACGACCCGGAGGTGGCCGGGCCTGCGGAATGTCTGGTGACCTCTCGGACTCGCCAGGACGGACCGCGTAGCATGCGCGCCTTCACCTGCCTCACGCCATCGGGTGGCTCGCGACTGCCGCACGCAGGCGGGTCATGTCCACGTGCAGGTAGACCGCGGTCGACTCGATCGACGAATGCCCCAGCAACTTCTGCAGTGAGAACAGGTCCACCTGGCTGTGCAGCAGCATCGTGGCGAAAGAGTGCCGGAGCGTGTGCAGGCTGACCCCCCGCCGGTCCAGCCCGGCAACATTCGCTGCGCGATGGAGCAGGTCATTCAGGCCGTGGGCGCGCAACCGGCGCCCGTCGCGACCCGTGAACAGCCAGTCATGGGCGGCAGCTGGTCGGGCGTCCAGCCACTCCTGCACCGCCGCCGAAACCCGCGGGACCAGGGGCACTACCCGCGTCTTGCCGACCTTCTCTCGCACCACACGCAGCGTGGCATCCTCCAGGCTGACGTCCCCCAGCCGCACATTCAGCAACTCCTGCCTGCGCAGGCCGCAGAAGATCAGCACCGTCAGCACGGCCCGGTCCCGCACCGCAAGCAGCGCGTAGTGCTGGTCACTCGTGGCATCGAGCAGGGCCTGACATTCCTCGGGGATCAGGTACGCGGGCACCGACTTCCGGCGCTTCGGCAAGGACAGCCGCCGCGTGGGATTGTCAGTGGTGCACTCGGTCTCCTCGAGGAACCGCCAGAAAGACCGCAGCGCGTGCAGTCGCCGGGCACGCGTCGCCGGCGCGAGACCGCGCCGGGTGAGATGCAGCAGATACTGCCGCAACAACTGCGTTGTCACCGCGCTGACTCTGGCCTCGACGTCTTGGCCGGACAGGAACTGCGCGAAGTCCTTGAGGTCCGAACGGTACGAGGTGATGGTCAGGGGGCTGGAGGCTTTCTCGGCTTCGAGATAGAGGTAGAACTCTTCGGCGAGGCGTTCGATCTGCATTGTGCCACGACCTTCCTGATAGGTCGCCAGTCATGGCACTTCACCGTTGCGCGAGACGCCTCCTTGGACGGGCATTGTAGGACCTGCTTACAGCCTCCATGTGTGTCAATAATGGTTTGTTACTGACCCAAAATGGCCCGGAGAGTGGGTCAATAAGCCGGATTA
>JAGPGE010000772.1 GCA_018056145.1 Armatimonadota bacterium | reverse complement strand
CCGGACGCGGTCCAGGATGCGCAGGATCAGGTCGTTCGCTGTCTGGCCGCTCATGCGCGCCTCGGGCCTCAAGATCACGCGGTGGGCGAGCACGCTGGGCGCGAGCTCCTTGATTTCGTCTGGGGAGACGAAATCGCGCCCCCGCAGCGTGGCCAGTGCCTGGGCGCAGCGGATCAGGCCCAGGGTGCCGCGCGGGCTGGCCCCGAGACGCAGGGATTCGGACTCGCGCGTGGCCTGGATGATGTCCAGCGCGTA
This sequence comes from Armatimonadota bacterium, assembly GCA_018056145.1. GTDB lineage: Bacteria > Armatimonadota > Zipacnadia > Zipacnadales > JABUFB01 > JABUFB01. The sequence continues at coordinate 2,700 of JAGPGE010000772.1, read as the reverse complement.
ATTGTACACGTCCTCAGCCACGTGGCAGGCCCGGACTACCTGGTTGACCCGGGCGACCTCTGCGGAAGACGCCACCGGTTCCAGGGCTTCCACCGGATGCGCAATGAGCTGGCGCTTCACCACCGTTTTCTCTTCCTCCCGCGACGGGTACCCAAGCTCTAGGCGCAGCAGGAACCGGTCAAGCTGTGACTCGGGCAGCGGGTAGACACCCTCATACTCGATGGGGTTCTCGGTGGCGATGACCATGAACGGGTCCGGCAACGGGTAGGTGACGCCGTCCTGGGTGACCTGGTGCTCTTCCATCGCCTCGAGCAAGGCCGACTGGGTGCGCGGTCCAGCGCGGTTGATCTCGTCAGCCAGGAGAATGTTGGCGAATACGGGGCCTTTGCGGAACTCGAAACGCTGGGTGGACTGGTCGTAGACGGAGATACCGGTCACGTCGGTGGGCAGGAGGTCCGGGGTGAACTGGATACGCTGGAACTGCCCGCCGATGCTGAGCGCCAGCGACCGGGCCAGCATCGTCTTGCCGACGCCGGGCACGTCTTCGATCAGCACGTGCCCGCCGGAGATGAGCGCCACCACCGTGCGCTCCACGGTCTCCCGCTTGCCGACGATCACGCGCTCGATGTTCGCAACCAGTGCGGCGATGGCTTCGGCTGCCAGGTTCGGTGTCATCAATGGCGCCTCGTTGAGTGTTTCGATGAAACAAGGGCGGCGGGCGAGACGCCCGGCCCACGCGGATCAGGGCAGCGGGGCTGTCTGATCCACCAACGGCGGACCGATCAGAATCCCCAGGTTGTCTGGTAGCGGCTTCCGACGTACATGCCGCCGAGCCATTCCGGACGCACCCAACTGCACTGGGGCGCGCCCATCTCAAGCTGCGAGCGCATCTCTTCGAGATGACCCAGGCGCGAGACCACCGCCCACTTGTCGGTGGCGTTGGTCAGACTGTTCCCGTCCCAGAAACAGACCCCCGCGGCGCCCGCGTCGCGATACTGCACGGCCAGGCGCCGCATCTCCTCGACAGTCGGAGCCTGCCAGGCAACGATCGTCGGCCGCCAGGGCACACCCTTCGCCCCACAGGCCTCGGCAAAGAACTCCAGGTCGTACGCTTTCGCCGAACCGCCGCCGGCGCCGAGATAAGGCGCGACCTCATCCAGCAGGCCCTCGTCCACCCATTTCCGGATATCCACTCCGTACTTTACATTATCCGCTTCGTTTGCGAGCGTCATTGCGGCAATCTTCAGGCGCTTGCCGTCTCTCCGGCGCGCCTCTTCGGCATCAAGCATCTGGCGGATTTCGCGCATGAACTGGGTGGCGATCTCAGTCCTCAGCTCCACAAGGCGCGGGTCGGTCTCCGGAACCCTACGCGCATCTTCCGCGTACTTCTCGCGGAACAGGGCGCAGAAGGGTTCTTCCCACAGGACCACTGGCAGGCCGCGATTGTACAGCACGCATGCGCCATCCGCGCCGAACTGGACGGCTTCTCGGAGAACACTGATGAGGTGAGCGCGGACTTCAGGCACCGCGAAGCTCATCCGGGCGACCGGGGTGCCGTCGCGGTCCACGCAATGCCATTCCGGGTGAGCATCGTAGAAGTCGCTGCGGAAGAACTCCTCCATGGGCGGCGGGTACTGCCAGGCAGCCGGACGGATGGTGGCGAAAACGGTCATGCCCACGTCGTGGGCGCCTTCGATAAGCGCCTGGGTGGCGTTGATACCCAGCCGGATGCGCTCCTGCAGGGACTCGGAGTAGATGCGATCACCGTCACGGGGAAACACCGGGATCAGCTTGCCGGCGTCGATGCCCAGATGTTCGCCGACCTTCGTACCGTAGTTGACCGCGTCCGCGCCGGTCATCTGCAGGTAGAGGGTGCCGAAGTCGGAGTGGCGGTACTCCTCAATCTCCTCCTGCAGTTCCTCAAGGGTCACGCAGCCACGGTCCCACAGGAAGCTGAAGCCGTCGATGGTTGTTGCGAGATTGCGCTGGGCGAGGTCGGCGCGGTCCGCCTGGATTTGCGCGACTTCCTCGTGGGTGAGCGGCACCAGTTTGACGTAAGCCACCTGGCATTCATGCGGGTGGCCTTTGGACTGCTGGGCGAACTGGATGCTCTCGCCGGTGAGATCGGCGGCCTTGAAGAAGATCTCGGAAATGCTCCCTGAGCAGGGGACGCGCCCAACATATGCGGGGTCCGACGTGAGCTTCACGCGCACTTTCCCGTCGTAGATCCCCAGGTAGATGGCGTGCCAGCCGCTCATGTTGAGGGGCAAGGTGACCGGCGCCGCATCCTGTTCGAAGTTCGCGGACAGCATCTTGCCTTCATAAGGCCCGGCCTTGTACTCGATGACCTTCCACTTGCCCTTGAGCCTGCGGTCAGCGAGGGCTGCGGCGGGCTCGCACTTGCTCATGTCCGCCAGGACAACGGGGTTCGCGCCATTGGCCCAGTCAAGCACGCTCGCGCCTCCCATCGGCGTCGCCGGTTCAATGCTGATGTCGTCGCAGTCCAGCGTTCCCGCGTCGAACTGGCTAGTCAGTGTAACCCAGAACTCGCTCACCGGCCAGGTGGTCTTCGGCACGATGCGCACGCTGCATTTCCGCCAGTCGTAGGTGCCTGTGGGAAGGTCATAGTAGAAGTGGTTTGCGTCGGAGTACGGGCGGTCCTGGTACAGGACGTGTATGTAAAGCCGCGCGTGCTTGTCC
>JAGPGE010000771.1 GCA_018056145.1 Armatimonadota bacterium | reverse complement strand
TGCTGGATCACCGCGTGCCCCGGACCATAGGGCCCGGTGCTCAGGGGATTGGCCGGGCCGAACAGGGAGACCACATGCTTGCCCAGGGCGTACGCGATGTGCTGCGGGCCGGTATCGCCGGTGACCAGCACCTCGCACCGGTCCAGCACCGCCGCCAGTTGCAGCAAGGTGGTCTTCCCCGCGGTGCAGAGCGGGTCAATGCCGGAATCCCGGGCAATGCCCTCCGCAAGCGCAGTCTCGGACGGCCCGCCAATGACCACCACGCGTGCCCCGAGTTCCGAATGCAGCCGGCCTGCCAGGGCCGCGAACCTGTCCGCTGCCCACATGCGGTGGACTGCGGCGGCCCCCGGGTTCAGAGCGATCACCGGGCCTGAGTTGGTGAAGGGATGGGCGGCGAACAGCGCGTCTGCATGGCGCCGGTCATCCTCGGGGATGAACAGGTCGAAACGCGGGTTGGAGATGTCAGCCCCGATTGCGGCAGCCAGGGGCAGCATACGCTCGACGGCGTGGGGGCTGATGGGCGCGATGCGCTCTCCAGGGAACAGCCAGGTGCGCTTTGCGATCCGGCCGCTGCCCATGTGAAGGGTCCGTTTCGCGCCGGCTGCGCGGGCGATGAAGCCGCTCTTGAGGATCCCCTGCAGGTCGAGACAGACCTCGTACCGCGCCTGCCGCAGTTCGCGGTCCAGCCCACGGCGTTCCGACATCAGCCTGGGCCAGGCGAGGGGAGATTTCGACAGTTTCTTCCAGCGCGATACCGGGGCGACGTGCAATTGGTGGATGTCCGGGTCGGGCGCCAACAGGTCTTCGAAGCGGCTGTCCACCACCCAGCCGACCCGGGTCTCGGGGAAGGAGTCGCGGATGGCCCGCAGCACCGGCAGGGCGCAGATGATGTCGCCCAGGGCGCTCATGCGGATGATCAGGACGCTCTCAGGACCCGCCGGAGGCAATCTGCTTCTCCGCCTTCCAACGGTTGTGGAACCACAGCCACTGCTCGGGGTGCCTGAGGATGCCCTCGCCCAGGGCATCATTGATCATCTGTGTCGATGCGATGATGTCATTCTGGCGGTCTCCCGTACTGGGCAGGTCGAGCGCCGGGTGGACTTCGACGAGAATGGTGTCATCGGGCTGGCGCACGGCGAATACGGGGATGATTGCGGTGCCAAGGCGCTGCGCGAAAGTGGCCGGGCCGGTGTGGGTGTCGGCGACGCGGCCCAGGAACCTAAGGCGCACCGCCGCCTCACTCGCATGCTGGTCGGGCACGAGCGCCACGATCTCGTTGTTGCGCAGGACTTTCACAAGCCGGCGCACGTCCTGACGGCCAAACACATTGATCCCTTTGCTGCGCCGGGAACCATTGATCAGTTCTCGCATCAACGGGTCATCCGCGTCCCGCGCCACGACGTTCATGGGATAGCCGGCAAGAGACAAAGCCGCGCCGGCAAGCTCCCAATTGCCGAAGTGGGCGGTGACAACGCAGACGCCGTTCCCCCGCGCCAATGCCGCGTCGAGATGCTCCCGGCCCTCAATTCTCGTCAGCGCCCGCACTTCGTCGGCCGTCAACCACCGGAGTTTCAGTAGTTCGGCCATGGTCTTGAACGCATTGAGCGCGGCGCCGTTTCGGATGCGTACGACTTCGGCGTCGGTGATGGAATCCCCATAGACGCCGCGGATGTTCTCGTCGGCAAGACGTGTCCGGGCAGGGGAAGTCACACGTCCCAGGAAGGCCATGACCCGGGCGATTCCTCGCAGCGACCGAATGGGGAGAGCCCACAGCAGCGGGTACACGGTAAGTGCGATGGTGCGCACGAGTACCCGTTCGCCGAAACGTCGCAGGCGGCTCTTCCGGGCCTTGTAGGCTAGCCGGGGATCAGTGTGGGTCGCGACGACTCTCTCCTCCATCAAGCTCCTCACACACGTCGGATATCTGCTGACGGGCTGCGTCCTCGCCCTGGATGAAGGCCAGTTCACAACCTTGCACGGCCACGGGCGGACAATCGCCCGGCGGCTCGGGCAGTTTCACTGCATCCTTCTCGGTTGTGACGATCAGGTCGGCGCTCGCCGCCTCCCACGCCCGGCGGATGTCGTACCAGTCGCTTTCCGAGTAGGCATGGTGGTCCGCAAAACGCAGGGGCGTCACCCGCGCCCCGAGTTCTTCGAGACTGCGCTCGAAAGATTCCGGGTTTCCAATGCCTGACAGCGCCAGCACGTGCAGTCCATTGAGACCCGCGGGGACACTCTTCCCACTGACGAGCAGCCTCAACGCTCCCGTCTGGTGACGCGTCACGCAGACCAGACCACCGGGGCAATGCCGGGACGCGAGCTGGACCAGTCTCTCCACCGCTTCGACCGGCGCCAGGTCCGCGTGGGTAATCCAGACCTGCTGAGCCCGCGCAAGGTTCCGCCAGGGCTCCCGGAGACGGCCGGCAGGAAACAGCCGGGTCGCGCTAGGACCCGCCAGCGCATCGATAAGCACAATGTCCAGGCGCCGGGACATGCGGAAATACTGGAACCCGTCGTCCAAAATGACGATTCGCGCCTGAGTTGAGTTCCTCAGAAGCTCGATCGTGACCTCCCGTCGCTTCCCCACGGCTACCGCGCATCCGGGGAGACTGTGGGCAAGCATGAGGGCCTCGTCGCCGGCCTCTGCTAGGGGTGCGAGAACCCGATCACCATCGGACACCAGCACAGGTCCTTGCTCGGAACGTCGCCGGTAGCCGCGAAGGACGATGCCGGGCATGCACCGGTCACGCAGCAGACTGGCGATGTACGCCGTTGCAGTGGTCTTCCCGGTTCCGCCAAGACTGAGGTTACCCACGCTGATGACGGGCAACGCTGGGATGGTCCGGGCCTTCAGGCCGTGGTCATAGATCGCGTGGTTCGCCTGTAGGCCTGCCCAGTACAGGCCCGACAGCGCCGCGAGCCCGATACGCTCGAGGATCGCCGCCGGGCCCGTGGCC
>JAGPGE010000770.1 GCA_018056145.1 Armatimonadota bacterium | reverse complement strand
GAAATGTTGCGAAACGAAACGCGAGATACGCCCTGACATCACCTTGGCGGCGGCTGTTCTCGCTGTTGGGACTGTCTGCGGGCTGATCGGCCTGGCTGAGTCCATCACCATGGCGGTCATCCAGTACCTGAACTGAGCGCAGCGCGCGTCTGCCGAGATCCGATCCCGCCGCCCGGACGAATCTGTCTGTGGCGGCGTTTCCGTGTCCGCGGCCGAACGGTTCACTCCAGGTCCAGCTTGCCCTGGGCCTCGGGACCCCGGGGCGTTCCCGACCCCAGCAGCGCCACAAACTGCTCCTCGTTCAGGATCGGGATCCCCAGTTCCACTGCTTTGTCGTACTTCGAGCCGGGGTTCTCGCCCACCACCACGAAATCGGTGTTTTTCGAGACGCTCGAGGTCACCCGTCCGCCGCGCTGTTCGATCGCATTGGTGGCCTCGTCGCGGCTGAAACCCTCCAGCGTACCCGTCACCACGAACTTCATGCCCCCCAAGGTGTTGCTCCCACCGTCCGGACCGCGTTCATGGAAATGGATGCCATGATCTAGCAGCGCCTGAACGATCTGCCGGTTGTGGGGCTCGGCGAAGAACCGGTGGACGCTCCGCGCAATCTCAGGGCCGATCTCGTGGACGTCCTGGAGTTGCTCCTCGGAAGCGTTCATGATCGCCTCGAGACTGCCCAGGCTGGACGCCAGCACATCCGCCACATGCTCCCCCACATGCGGGATGTTCAGGCCCACAAGCAGCCGGTCGAGCGTGGTCTGCCGGCTCCTGTCGATGGCCTCCAGCAGGTTCTGCGCGGAGCGCTCGCCCATCCGCTCCAGTTCCACAAGCTGGTCCGCCGTGAGCTCATACAGGTCGGGCAGATGCCGGACCAGGCCCCTGTCTACGAGCACCGCCACCCATTTTTCGCCCAAGCCCTCGATATCCAGCGCCGCGCGGGACGCGAAATGCTCGATCCGGCCCTCAATCTGGGCCGGGCAGTCGATGGACGGGCAACGAGTGACGGGGTCCCCGGGCTCTCGCTCAACGGCAGTCCCGCACACCGGGCAATGGTCCGGCAGGTGGTAGGGGACCGCGTGATCGGGGCGCTTGTCCAGTACCACCTCAACCACCTGGGGGATCACGTCGCCCGCGCGCTGGACGATCACTGTGTCGCCGATCCGAACGTCCTTGCGGTCGATTTCGTCCTGGTTATGCAGGCTCGCGCGGCTGACCGTCACCCCGCCGATGCCCACGGGTTCCAGCACAGCGATAGGCGTAATCGCCCCGGTACGGCCGACGCTGGCCAGGATATCCCGCACTACCGTGGTCTGCTTCCGTGGCGGGAACTTCAGGGCAACCGCCCACCGGGGGCTGCGGGAACGCACCCCCAGCTCGTGCTGGGCGGCAAAGCTGTCCACCTTGTAGACCACGCCATCGATCTCATACGGCAGATCGTCCCGCCTGGCCTCAAGATCATGGAAGAACTCAAGCATATTTTCCACAGACTTGCACTCGCGGGCTTCCGGGTTAACAACCAGACCCCACTTGGATAGACAAGCTCTAAGTTCTGTCTGTGACCGGATCACAGCCCCCTCGCACCGTCCCAACCCGTAGCAGAACATGGAGAGCGGGCGGCGCGCGGTGATGCTGGAGTCAAGCTGGCGCAGACTCCCCGCCGCAGCGTTGCGCGGGTTTGCGAACAGCGACTCACCGGCTGCTTCGCGCTCGCGGTTCAGTTCCTCGAAGCCGGCGATGGACATGTAGACCTCGCCCCGCACTTCGAGAAGGGTTGGCACTGGCAAGTCGTCGGCCTGCCGCAGGCGCAGAGGCACGCTCTTGATTGTCCGGATATTCGGGGTGACATCTTCCCCTGTAACGCCGTCGCCGCGGGTAGCAGCGGCCACCAGGACGCCCTCTTCGTAGACCAGTTCCACCGCCAGGCCGTCGAACTTGGGTTCTGCGAGATAGACGACATCATCGCCCACGGTCTGGCGCACCGAGGCATCGAAGGCGCGCAGTTCCTGCTCATCGAAGATGCTCTGCAGGCTCATCATGGGCACGGCGTGCCGGTAGGTCGGCAGGTCCGTCCGAGGCGCCGCGCCGATGCGTTGCGTGGGGGAATCGGGGGTGATGAGGTCGGGGTGCTGGTCCTCGATCTCCTCTAGCCGGCGCATGAGAGCGTCATACTCGGCGTCGGATATGGCAGGATCATCCAGGACGTAATAGCGGTAGTTGTGCTCCTGGATCTGCGCACGGAGGTCCTGCAGTTCGCGCTGGATACTCTGATCTGCCACTGGGATCACCCGGTAGGGTTCAGCCGGCACTGGAGTACAAGTTCGCCCCCAGAAGTTTACCTTCCTTGCACACTTTCCGCCAGTACTCAAAGAAAACAGCCGCGGACCCATGCATGGACCCGCGGCTTCGAATCGCGTCAGCTGCGACAGTTTGGCTCAGCGGGGGCCGCCGCCACCATGAGGGCCGCCACCACGCGGGCCCGGGCCACCCATGCCGCGACCCTTCGGGGCGATGCCAACGGTCTCGGCGGTGCCCGACTTGTCCTTCAGCGGCGCAGTAAGGGCCACCGCGACAACCACACCGTTCTTGATCCCCACGGAGTTCGTGGGTTTGCCCTCGCTGTTGTAGTACTTAGTGCTCTGGTTCACGGTGATCTTCGCCGTGAACGCAGCCGGCGGCTTCTGCGAGGAGTGCCCCGGAGGCCCCATGGGCGGTGGCGTCACCTTGACCTCAAACGACTGCAGGCTCCCCTTGGAGCTTCGGGTTACCTTGGTCACCGTCCCAAAGATCATCTTACCGAACTCGAACTTGGGCATGACGCCGATCCGCGCGGCTGTCCCGGTCTTGTTGGACAGCGGCGCCGTGAGCAGCACGAAAACGGACTCCCCGACCTTCACGATGGACGCTTGAGCCGGCTCCCTGCCTTTGGCATACTCGGTCTTGCTGGTCACCTTGATGGTG
>JAGPGE010000769.1 GCA_018056145.1 Armatimonadota bacterium | reverse complement strand
CCCCCGGGCTGGGAAACGCAGGCACTGAACGCTGATTTGCTGGTCAGGGTCATCGAGCAAAAGCTCAACCCGGACCACCCCCGCAGCCAGCCGAAGGGCAGCACGGGAAGGGGCTTCTGGCTCAGCATGGAAACCTGGACGAGACGAGAGAACGTGTTCGGAGGAACCCATGCGGATCGCACCTGTCCTCCCTGCTTGCACTGCTGATCGCTCACGGAGCCGTGGCACAGCCGATCGTGCAGAACCCCTCTTTCGAGCACGTGGATGAGGCCGGAGCGTCATCCGGTTGGCTGCGGGTAGTGTGGGGCGTTGAGGGTGTCGATCCCGCGTCGGTTTGCCAGGCCGTCGAGCTTCCGGGCGCACCCGACGGCCGGCGCGTGGGCCGCATCCACACCGACCGGGCGATCTATTGCTCCTGGGCCCAGGGCCTCCGGGGGTTCGAGCCAGGGCAGTGGTACGAGGCATCCGCGATGGTTCGGTGTGAGGACCTTCGCGGCCACGGATGCCAGCTGAACGTGGAGTTCTGGCGTGGAGAGATCGGGTTCGGCTGCGTGGACGCCGAGCATCTTGTGGAGACCACCGACTGGACCCGCCAGAGCGTGCGCTTCATCGCGCCCGGGCCCGGCGTGAGCCTGAAGCTGAGTTTCATGAACATTGGAGGGCCGGGAACGGCCTACGTGGATGACGTGCGGATTCGCCCCATCGATCCACCAGCCCCGAATCTGAACCAGCGCCGGGTGCTGCCCGGACCATTCTGGGGGATGTTCACCTGCTTCGCCCGCTACCTGCACATCTACGGCGAGGACATGCGCGATGCCGGAGTTCACTGGCAGCGCCAGGGAATGTCCGCGCTGGCTCCCGAACAGCAGCAGGTTGCCGAGCGCCTCGGAATGCGCTACCAGATGTGCATCGACGGAATGCCCGGCCCCACGGACCCCAATGATCCGTGTTACCCGGTCACCAACTCCCGGGACTATCTGGCTTTCATCGAACCGGCGATGCAGCAGGCAGGTCCGACTATTGCCACCTGGGAGTTCTTCAACGAGCCGAACGCCAACCTCGCGTGGTCCCTTCCCGCATACGCGAACCTCATGACAATCGCGGGTAAGGCCATCAAGGAGCGACTACCGGGGGCCATCATCGCCACCGGAGGTTTCGCATTGCCGGGAATCGGTTACGCCGAGGCCTGCCTGAAGCGGGACCCCGAGGGCGTCCTGGACATGATCCTGCTCCATCCGTACGCAGTGGATGAAGCGCTGGATAGCGCTCTGCAGGCAGCGACCGACGCCTGCACTCGCGCGGGACGGCCGGATATGGCGGTGGCTATCAACGAGACGGGGTTCGCGACATGGGACCCGGAAACGGGATGCACGAGCTACAGCATGTTCTTCCCCGAAAATGAGCAGGCGCGTGATGTGGTGAAACTCCATATTCAGGCCCTGGCGCATCGCATGAGCTTCGTCGCCTATCTGGCCTGGAATGACATCACCGAGCCTTCGGACCATGCGCGCAGCATGGGACTGATTCGGGTAGACGGGTCTCCCAAGCCCTCCTATCCCGCCTACCGCTTCATGACGAAGACCATCGGCGACCGGCGCATCGCGGAATGGTCGTACGCTCCCGACGGCGCGCGGGTGTACCGATTCGATGGCGACCAGCCCGTCTGAGTGGTCTGGAACGCGTTGCGCGACAGTGAGGTCACCGTGGACGTGGGCGACGCGAGGGTCTTCCCGTGCGACCTGTACGGTGCGAAGCTCACAGCCCTGCCGCAGACGGGCAAGGTCACGGTGCAGGTTGGTGTGGAGCCGATGTACCTCACGGTTCAAGGGTAGCAGACAACCTGCGACCGCGCTATGGTCATCCCTCCCGCTTTTCCGCACCTGTGGCCTGCGCCATCGCGGTTCCAGCGCGGATATAGCTGCCGTCCGCGAAATACAGCACGCTGTAGGAGGACCCCAGCAGTACATCCAGGTCACCGTCGCCGTTGATATCCACCACCGAGGGCTGCGGGTACGGAATCCATGCCAGGTCGAGCTTCCTGCCGGGGAACCGGAAGGCCGGCCCATCATCTCCCGAAAGGTTCTCGACAATCATCACCTGCTCGCCCGCTCCACCGCCGGACTGCGCGACGATGAGATCAGGCCTGCCGTCTCCTGTCATCTCAGCGGCCGCCACGTGCACGCGCCCGGAAAGCTTCGCCAGTATCTTGCCCGGCGCGAACAGCGGTTCCGCGGCGGTGCCCACGTTCTGGAAGTGGGTCACCCCGCCCACGGCGTCGCCGGTCACCAAGTCCTTGAGGCCGTCACCGTCGTAGTCCGCGCAGGCCGGGACCGCGCGGTTCCCCTGGAGTACGGTGAAGTCGGTGATCGGCGTGTCCGGGTCGATTCCCGCGACAAGGGGCGCACCTGTCTCAAGCTGGAGCCGCATCCCCTCGTCGAACACTGGCGCTTCCCGCGTGCCGGTGTTCCGGTAGTACCACACATACCCGGCCACATCTCCGACGATGATATCCTGATCGCCGTCATCGTCCCAGTCACACGCAATCGAAGCCGCCCACGGATCGCCATGGTCCGGGGGCTTGCACATGCCAGCACCGGACGCCGTGCGCAGTTCGGCCACGTCTTCGAACACGGGAGGGTTGCCCTGCGCGGCGCTGGACTTGAGCGAGACTGATCCCCCGCCGTGCGCCTGGAGCACATCGAGCCCGCCGTCACCGTCCCAGTCCCCCATCCAGTCGGGGTGAACCAGGTGGGGCACCCAGCCCACCGTGAGCGGCTCCTGCCGGCGGAACAAGGGCTCCGTCGCGGTGCCGACGTTCAGGTACAGGACCGCTATGGTGTTCGCGCCCACGATCAGGTCCTGCAGGCCGTCGGCGTTCCAGTCTACGAACTTGGGGTTGAGCAGGAAAGTCTCCTGCCAATTCCCGTCAAGCGGAAAGGACACCTGGCTCAGCACGGGAGCGGG
>JAGPGE010000073.1 GCA_018056145.1 Armatimonadota bacterium | reverse complement strand
AGACAGCACCGCCAGCTTCGTGCTGCGCCACATGACGATGGCGTCCCTCACAGCACAGGCCTCCCGGCGAGACAGTAACCCTTTGGTACGCTATTTCGCCGCCGGTTCCCATGTCCCTTCCCATTCCCGGCGCGCGCAGGTCTCCCTCTCCCCGCGGCGAAATGCTCTCCGGCAATCCTCGGGCTCGCGCTCCGCGGGCCCTCCGTGCATACCGAAAGGAGACACAACCGTGAAACCCTGGATCATGTTCACCAAGCACCTCGAGGGCTGGGACCTGCCTCGGATCATCGACGGCCTGAAGCGCGGCGGCGTTCAGGGCGCCGACCTCTGCGTCCGGCCCGGCTACCCCGTAAACCCCGAGAACGCCAAGACCGCCCTCCCCGAGGCCGCGAAGCGTTTCGCCGATGAGGGCCTCTGCATCCCGCTCATCACCACGCCGGGCGATTTCACGGACGCCGGAATGGACTACGCCCAGCCCCTATTCGAAGCCTGCGCGGAAGCGGGCGTCAAGTTCGTCAAACTCGGGTACTGGTACATGGAAGAGGGCGGCTACTGGGCAACCATCGATCGCTGCCGCACCCGACTTGAGGGCTTCGCGAAGCTGGCCGAGAAGACCGGGGTGAAGCCCGTGGTCCACAATCATTCGGGCAAGACCATGGGCCTGAACTCCTCCTCCGTCATGAACATCATGAAGGGCTTCGACCCCGCGCTCGTGGGTGTCTTCACCGACGTCGGCCACCTGTCCATCGTGGGCGAGCCCTACGAGATGGCGCTGGACATCGTGAGGGACTACATCTGCGCCGTGGCTTTCAAGGACCTGGTGAAGCAGAAGTTCATGCAGGGCAATGACGCCGTCTGGCGCATTGACGTCTGGCCATTGGGCATGGGCTTCGGCGACTTCCCGCTGGTAATGAAGCTCCTGAAGCAGATGAACTTCGACGGGCCGATCAGCTTCCACTGCGAGTACAGCCGCATGCCCGCCGAGTCCATCATTCACCAGCTTGCCATCGACACGAAGTACATTGGCGACATCGTGGCGGAACTGGAGTGACAGTCCGCGAGTCTCATGCAGTGGGAGCTGGAAACGCGGGACCCTCTGCCGGAGTGCTTGACACCCGGCATGTCTGCCCGCGCCGGTATTCGATGGGAGGTCGGGCGAGATGAGGCCGATAGAGTGCATCAGCGCCGCGCTCCTGGTGGCGCTTATCATCCTGCTGGCGGGCTGCGGCGCGGGCACGGACAGCCGCGGCACCGGCTCCTCCACGCGCAAGGACTCGGTGCCAGGGATCAGCGGCGGCAGGAGTGGGGTCACCCGCGCGAAAGCCGCATCCAGCGCGAAAGCGGAGGAGGTCCAGTACTTCGGACGCCGGGCCTTCAAGCTGACCAATGGCCTGGTCAGCGTCATCGCCGTCCCGGACCTGGGTGGGCGGGTGCTGGAGTACAACCTCGGCGACTACGCCTTCCTGTGGGCCAACAAGGCCGAGCTGGGCGGGAGCCAAGAGGGATCAGCAGACGCGACAGCCACATCCGCCTGGCGCAACTATGGCGGCTACAAGGTCTGGCCGGCCCCGCAGAAGGACTGGGGTGGCCCGCCAGACCCCAAGGGTTCCGAACTTGACGGCGGGCGCTGGCAGGGGAAGATCGTCACCGCATCCGGCCCCGCGGTTGTGGTGGAGATGACCAGCCCTGACGACCCGCAGGTGACCGGCCTGCGCATCACCCGCCAACTCACCCTGCACGTGGGCACGACGCGGCTGGAAGTCAAGGAAACCTTCCGCAATGTGAGCCAGCGGTCCATCTCATGGGCCATCTGGGGCATCACTCAGGTCCCCGGCGCGGTTACCCCAAACGGGCCGCCCAGCGCCGATTCCCGGGTCTATTTCCCCGTCAACCCCGACAGCGCCCACGCCGGCGGCTTCATCTACCTGCTCGAAGACAAGGGGCAGCAGTGGAAGAAGGTGGCCAATGACCGCATCGTCCAGACCAGCTATGCGGGCAAGGCCGCGAAGATCGGCGCGGATTCCGTCGCGGGATGGATCGCGTCAGTGAATGAGGACGAGCGCCTGTCCCTGGTGCAGACCTTCCAGCCGAAACCCGGCGCCCAGTACCCTGACAGCGGTAGCATCGTGCAGGTCTACACAAGCCCGGCGGACCTCAACTACATGGAGATGGAGATCAATTCACCCATCACCCAGCTCAAGCCGGGCGAGGACTTCAGCTTCACGCAGAACTGGTTCTGCACCAGCGTAGGCGGCCCGCTGCTCAAGGTCACCGGCGCGGGCGCGGTCAAGGTTCATCCCACGGCGGCGCGCAAGGGCAACCAGATCGTTGTCACCGGCGAACTGGGAGTCTTCGCACCCGGCGAGGCCGTGCTGGTCCTTTCCGACGCGGACGGCAAGAAGCTGCAGACCAGCAAGCCGGTCAAGGTCAGCCCTACCGGGACGGTGAAGCTCAACATCACCGCGCCGCTGCCGGACGCAACCGCGACCGCAATGATCGTCCTAAATGATGAAAAGGGCGGGCGCGTGGGCAATCTCGCCGAGGTCCCCCTGGGCTCGGCGGTCGCGAAGAAGCCATCCGGCAACTGATCGCCGTGAATGGCAGCGATGTGCGGAGGCGCCCGGATCATCCCCGGGCGCCTTCCATGAGTCCCGGAGGCCTCCGATGCCCCTCTTCCCCGGCGACAGACTCGGCCTAAGCAGCGCCTGCCACCCGGGCCTGACCCTGGATGAGGCCGCACAACGCGGCCACGAACTTGGGTTCCGCACCTTCGAGATGCTCGCATTCGACGGCTACCGGCACAGCCAGGGGATACTCCGCGGGTTCTACTTCGAGCACATGACCGCGCGGGAGCGGGACGACCTGCGGGCAATCGCCGACCGGTTCGACCACGTGAGCACCCACGCGCCGTTCATCGACATGACCCCGCTCGCGCCCAACCCGTCGGTGAGGGAGACGGCCGTCCGCCAGCTTGAGATCGCCATCGAGGCCGTCGCGTTCCTCGGCGGCACCACCACCACCACCCATGTCGCCCCGCGATCAACCTGGACTTACGAAGACTCTCTGGGCGATCTGACTGATCTGTACCGTCGCCTGGGTGATCTTGCCGGCCAGCGCGCAGTCACCGTCACCCTCGAGACCGGATGGCCCGGTGATGTGCGTGCCTTTGCGGACCTTGTCCACGGGATCGATCACCCCGCGGTGGGCGCGAACGTGGATGTGGGTCACCTGGTGGGCACGATCCCCCCTGACCTGCGGGGCACAGAAGAGGGCATGGTGCTCTACAACGACCGACTTGAGGAGCACGTCCGGTCGCTTGAGGGCCGTCTGTTCCACTTCCATCTGCATGATGTGCGGCGCGAGGACTTCCGGGATCACCGCGCGGCAGGCAGAGGCTTCCTCGACTACCCGCGCCTCATGGCAACGGCCGCGGAGATCGGCTACGAGGGGCTGTTCGTGTTCGAACTGGAAGAGCCGGACTTCGACCAGGCCCTGCGCGACAGCAAGCTCTGCATCGAGCGCGCCATGGGTCTGGCGGACTGAACTCGCTCAGTCGAGCCCGAGGTCCGAGCGCAGATCCGGCCATCGGTCTTCGAGGAGCCGCGCTGACACCACCTGCCGGGCCGCCTCAACCAGCCCGGCGCGGTCGGACAGGCTTCGCAGGCGCAGCGTTTTCGGGTGGCAGCGCGCGTAGGCCAGCGCGGGAACAAGCTCCGCGGTCAACACCCACTCCGCACCCTCCTCTGTGACGAACTCCAGCGCGTCCCTGCGCACGGTGGCGGTCAGTTCATTCCTCATCCACTCATACCCGTAGTTCGCGCTCAGATACCAGGCGAGATCCCGCGTCCGGTCCGCAAGGCCCGGGTTGTGGGCCAGCGACAGCAGCAGGAGCATCTCCAGGAACTCGCGCTGCTCAGGGGAATGGACGGGGAAGAAGAACCAGACGCGCGAGCCGAATACCGGGCTTCCCACCGCCTGCGCGGCCTGCCGCGTCTCTTCTGGCAGCCGGAGCCGCTCGCAGACCCGCTCCGTGTAGCTGCGCATCTCGCGCAGCCGCGCCGTCAGCGCATTGCGTTCTTCCTGCTCGATTTCCTGCGCGGTGCGCCTGCGTGCCACGGTGATCTCCATGCGTGGTTTGCGGGTGGGTGACTGGTTGGGCGGGTGAATCCGGCAAGGAGACGTCAGGAGGAATCCGCACCGGCCCGGTGCCCCAGGGCGGCGATTCCGGCGGCGGCGACGTAGATGAGGGTCCCGATCACGAGCACGATGCCGAAGCCGAACAGTTTCGCGAGCACCATGGTGGCCACCGACCCGACCACGGACGTAACCCCGTTGAGCCCCCACATCCACGGGACGAGATCAGGCGACCAGTCGCCGACGATGCGAATCCCCGTGGGGAAGGGCATGCCCATGACGAAGCCCAGGGGCATCAGCATCGCCATGGTCATCGCGCAGCGCAGGCGGATATCCCAGGCCAGGGTGTTCTCCACAAGAGCGGGCTGAAGCAGGTACAGGGCGTAGGACGCCAGCGCCACAATCAGCGTCGCGATGCAGGCGCGCAACGCAAGCCCGCCTCCGGCCGCCCAGCGCTGGCTGAACAGGCTGCCCATTCCGCCGCCGAGAAGCAGCGAGAAGAGGATCACCGACAGAGTGAGAACCGGATAGCCCAGGTACAGCGTGAGCTTCTGGGCCAGCACGACCTCCACCACCATGAACCCCGTGCCCAGGAGGCAGAAGTAGAGTGCCGCGCCAGCCAGCTTGCCGACACCCGGGAACTGTGCCGGCGCCACGCTGCGCAGCCAGGCGATCACGGAGACGCACAGCGCCGGCACCAGCAGAATCGCGACCCACAGGAACCGCCCGAACTGCGGCGGCACACCCACCGACATATCGACTACGAAGGGCCGGTCATCGGGGCATGCGCCGAACTCCACGGGCTCGGGGCTGGGGTACATCCGGTTCCAAAGGGCGATGAAGTCCCTGTCCGAGAGAACCTTGCCCGTCAGTGACTTGAAAGGCTCCGGCTCGAACGCGCCCGGAAAATAGATGGGCTCGAGGCCCATGCCCACGCTCTGTTTGGCAAAGTCGATCGAGCGTGATAGTTCGAAGGGCTGCTTTCCGGCAAGTAGCAGGTACCGATAGGGACCCACTGCCTGCATGACATTGGGGGGAACGCTCATCAGGGCCACATGTTTCAGGGCCGTCGCGCGGTCGATGCCCCGGGTCTCGAGGGCCGCCACTGCCGTGAGCATCGTGCGCAAGAGGATCAGCGGGCTCTGGCAGACGAACCCCACGGCGCCGCGGTCGGTGAGATGCTCGAAGTACTGCTCGAAGGCCTCAGTGGTGTGGACATAGCTCTCGAGCAACGCTAGGCTGGATGTGGTCGTCGTGGCCGTCTTCGTCAGGGCCATGTAGATGAGATCGTACTCGTCCTCGCTCCGGTTCACGAAGCTGCGGCCCTCATCCACGCGGATGTTTACGCCCTCGATGTCGTAAATATGCCCGTTCATCTCGCCGTACTTACGCACCAGCCGCGGGATCGACGGGTTCAACTCCGCGCCGTCGATCTTCTTTGCGTCCACCGCCATGGACAGGAGCACGTCCAGCCCCCCGCCGGGGCCGATGAGCAGCACGCTCTCTGGCTTCACCTGGTAGAAGGCGTAGAAACCGATGAAACTGGTGAGCCGGGGCAGGATCGCCTGCATGTCCCCGTCGAAGGGGATCATGTTCGTGGGCACTTCGCCGTCGGTGTAGATGAACAGGTCGTCGGTACCCTCGTTGGAGACCACGTCCGTGCGCGCGAAAGCGTTCCATTCGGTGTCCACGATCTTCGCGCCAATGCTCGGATCGCCCAGTTCCTGAAACAGCGGCTTGGCGTTCCAGTCCGAGGCCAGAGGCATGATGGGGACGTCGATGATCGCGCCACCGCGATTGGCGAATACCAACGCGACCACAAGCACCGTCACGACTACCGGGCCTGCGGTCCAGGCGGCCCTGCGCTCCTGGATGCCCAGGCAGGCACATCCCGCTGCCACAACCGCCCCCCAGATCATCGCCGCGTTGATCCCGCCCAGCATCTGCAGCGCACCGATGACCAGAAAGCTGCCCAGAGCGGCGCCGATGAGGTCCGCGAAGTACAGCCTGCCGCCCTGACCGCTGTGCCAGGCGAAGGCGTGGCTGAGGAACGCTCCCGCAGCCAGAAACGGCGGCAGGCAGATACCCGTGACCACCCAGACCGAAGTGAGTTGCGCTGAGAGCGAGGTGTTGAAGAGCAGATGAACCGTCAGCGGGATGAGCACGCCGCAGAGAGTTCCCGAGACAACAAGCAGCAGCGGCGGGGGCACGGAACGCAGGACAGTCCGGCGCAGGAGGAAGTCCACAAGGCCACCCACGCCGAGTCCGCAGGTGGCCAGCGAGATCGCCAGAAAGACGAAGTGGAAACGCAGCAGTACCGAAAACGCCCGTGTGAGCGCGACCTCGAACCCCAATACCGCCATGGCCACCGCGAACACGGAGACCATGAGGGCCCATGAGGGCCGGCCCGCTGCTGCTTTGCTCTCAACTTCCACGCTCAAAGTGCTCTCCCGGTCTCGCTCCATCAGGATTCCGATGGCTCTTCGCCGCTCTCGGACTCCTCACCTTCGGGCTCGTCAGGCAGCCACTTGGCGCGCTCATCATCAGTCAGATTCCGCGTGTTCCGGCACCTGGGATAGCCCGCGCAGCCGAGGAATGGTCCCCTGCGCCCGAAGCGGATGACCATGTTCTTCTTCTCGCACTTGTCGCACAGGATGTCGGTCTCGATGGCCTGGCGGCGAGGCTTCTTCTCCCCCTCCAGGGGCCGCGTGTAGCGGCATTTCGGGTAACCGCTGCAGCCAACGAACTCGCCCCGGCGCCCCTGGCGCACCACCAGATCAGCCCCGCACTCCGGGCATTTCTCCCCCAGCGGCTTGGGCTCGTTGCGGGGCAGGATGTCCCCCGTCAGGTCCTTCTTATACGTACAGCCCGGGTAATTCTCGCACCCGGCGAACTTGCCGTAAAGGGAGTACCGCTCCAGCAGCCTGCCCCCGCACTCGGGGCACCGTTCACCCTCAAGCTCCTTGAGCGGCGCCGACTGAGCCTCCTCCACCTTCTCCTTGAAAGGCTCGTAGAAGGCCCGAAGAAGCTGCGCCCAGTCGGTCTCTCCCTGCTCGATCCCGTCCAGATCGTCCTCCACCCGCGCCGTAAACTCCACGTCCACGATGTCCGGGAAACGCTCCACCAAGTAGTCGTTGACCGCCATTCCGGTTGCCGTCGCCACGAACTGCCGCGACTGCATGCGCACGTACTTGCGCTGGCGCAGGGTCTCGATGATCTGCGCGTAGGTGCTGGGCCTGCCGACGCCGTTCTCCTCCAGCGCCCGGACCAGCGTGGATTCCGTGTACCGGGGCGGCGGCTTCGTGAAGTGCTGGTCGCCGGCCACGTCCAGGAGACGCAACGCCTGCCCCGCGATCAGTTCCGGCAGCGTCTTCTCGTCCTCATCCTCTTCCGGGTCGCCCTTGAGCACGCTCAGGAATCCGGGGAACTTCAGGACCGAGCCGGTGGCGCGCAGCCCGTACGGCCCGGCCTGGATCGAAAGGGTAGTCTGGTCGAACACCGCCGCCGACATCTGGCTGGCGATGAACCGGCGCCAGATGAGGTCGTACAGTTTGAACTGGTCGGCGCTCAGGAACGGACGAACCGATTCGGGGTCCTTGTCCACGTAGGTGGGGCGGATCGCCTCGTGGGCGTCCTGGGCTCCTTTGGCCTGTTTCCCCTTGGCGCCGGGGCCCACGTATGCGTCGCCGTGGCGCTCCTTGATGAGACTGACCGCAGCCGTTCGCGCCTGGTCGGCGATGCGCGTGGAGTCCGTGCGCATGTAGGTGATCAGGCCAACGGTCCCCTCGGCCATGTCCACGCCCTGGTAGAGCTCCTGGGCGATAAGCATGGTCTTGCGCGCCGAGAAGTACAACTCGCTGGCGGCGGCGCGCTGGAGGGTGCTGGTTATGAAAGGAGGCTGCGGGTTGCGCCGGCGCTCCTTCTTCTCCACTGCATCAACTGCATACTGCAGTTGCCTGAGTTCCTCAACGATGGGCGTGACCTGCTCCTCCGTCTTCAGCTCCAGGTCTTCGCCGTCCTTCGTCTTCAGGTCTGCGGTGAAGGGGATCTCCTCCCCCTCGGGGGTGAGTGTCGCCGTGACCGACCAGTACTCCTCCGGGACGAAGGCCGCAATCTCCCGCTCGCGCTCGCAGATGAGCCGCAGCGCAGCGGATTGCACGCGACCGGCGCTCAGAGACGCCGATCCCCTTGCGCGACCGGCCACTTTCTCCCACAGCAGCGGGCTGAGCAGGTACCCCACGAGGCGGTCCAGTATGCGCCGGGCCTGCTGGGCATTCACCCGCTCCATGTCGATCTTCCGCGGGTGGTTCAGGGCCTCGCGCACTGCGGTCTCGGTGATCTCGTTGAACTCGATACGCTCGGCGTCGCCAAGGCCTAAGGCCTCGGCAAGATGCCAGGCGATGGCCTCGCCCTCGCGGTCCGGGTCGGAGGCCAGGTAGACCTTGTCCACGCCTTTGAGCGCCTTCTTGAGTTGGCCCAGGACCTTGCTCTGACGGGCGTCGGTGACGTAACGCGGCTTGAACCCGCCCTCGACATCCACCGCCAACTCGCTCTCAGGCAAGTCGCGCACATGCCCCATGGATGCGAGTAGTTTGTACTCGTCCCCGAGGAACCGCTTCAGGGTTCGCGTCTTCGTGGGTGATTCGACAATAATCGCGGATTTCGTCACAGCTCAAAGCGCTCCGTCTGCTCGGGGAGGGTGCCCCGGATGGTATTTGGACTGGCGGGACCGCGGTTGCCCGCGCGATTGCATCGTGCCCGACTACATACGCACGAAAGTGCTGCCCGGCAACCTGCGCACGAGCCCCTTCATTTCCAGCATCATCAGGCCCGCTGACACCTGTCCCGCCTGAAGCCCGCACCTTGCAACCACGTCATCCACATGCCGCGGCTCGTGAGACAGCGTCTCGAGGATGGCCTTCTCGTCTACCGGGAGGTCGTCAGTGGGGACGGGCCTACGCTCGGGGACCGCCTCCAGGAGAATCCCCAGCCCGGCTACCACGTCTTCGGCGAACTCGACCAATTGCGCGCCGTCCTTGATCAAGGCGTGACAGCCACGGCTTTCCGGCCGCGTCACATCGCCCGGGACGGCGAAGACCTCCCGGCCCTGCTCGGCAGCCAGGCGGGCTGTGATGAGCGCGCCGCTCTTCTCCGGCGCCTCGACCACAATGACACCCAGGCTCAGGCCGCTGATGATCCTGTTCCTTGCAGGAAACCGCTCTCGGATCGGTTCGGTTCCCAGCGCGAACTCGGTAACCACCGCGCCCTGGGCGCCGATCTCGGACCGCAATTGGCGGTGCTGGCGAGGGTAAGTGATGTCCGGGCCGCTGGCCATCACGGCTATGGTCCTGCCCCCCGCCTCCAGCGCCGCGGTATGGGCCTCGGCGTCTACCCCGAGCGCCATGCCGCTGACGATCGTGAAGCCGCGCCGTGCCAGGTCTTCCGAAAGCCGTCGGGCCATGGTCAGCCCGTAAGCCGAACACCTGCGCGTCCCGACCAGCGCCACGGAAAGCTCATCACGGCGCTCGAAGCCGCCCTGGACGAAGAGCAGAGGCGGCATGTCCGAAGTCTCACCCAGAAGCGGCGGATAGTCCGGTGAGGTGCAGGGAACGGGGGTGACCCCCAACGCCTCGCAACGCGCGCGCATCGCTTCCGGGTCCAGGGTGGCCCGGGCGTTCCGCAAGCGCGTTATGTGCGCAGCCCGCAGGCCATCAACCTGCGCGAATTCCGCATCTCCTGCTTCCAGCACGCCTCGTGCGGTGCCGAAGGCCTCCAGCAGCGCTCTCTGGCGCAGAGGCGAGAGGCCGCTGGCATTGAGGACGAGAAATGCGTCCAGTTCGTCGGGGTCGATCCGGACCAATTCCGCGCTGCCCCCCAAATTGACGGGCGAAAAAAAGACGGCAAGAGGGAGACCCCTCTTGTCGCTCGGTACTGTCTGGCTAAGCTTCGGATGACCGCCTCAGACGCCCTGTCTGCCTTCATCCGTATCCGCATCGAGTTCTAGCGGATCCGGAACGATGATGTCTTCTTCGTCCTCGTCATCCACGTCCATGGCCACCGGGGCCGTTGCGGTCTGCGCCGGGACGGCGACCGAAGCCTCGGCCGCAATCTGCTCCTGAAGCAACAGGACCTGCGCTTCGAGTTCCTCGATCATGCGGTCCCGCGCGGCTAGTCGCTGCTTGAGTTCATTGAACTTCTCAATCGCTTTGGCCAGCTTGGCATTGGCCGCACGGGCAGTCGCGCGCTGGGCGGCCCAGGGCGCCCAGGCAGCCACCGCCATCACGACCGCTCCGATCATCGTGCCGACCACTGGCAGGAAACCGATGGGTACATCAGGCAGCCAGTACTGCGGGCTGGCCAGGTGCCAGACCACCACGTCGGTGGTCAGTTCCGAGTTCCACATGAGGAAGGCGGCACAGTAGCAGAATCCTGCCAGCAGCAGGGCTACCATGATGATGGACTTGACCACCGTGAAACCTCCAGGACAACGCTCTTGTGAGCTCGGTCAGACGTGATATGCCGCTACATTCCCGGCAGACCGGGCATTCCGGGCATCCCACCGGGCATTCCGGGCATCCCACCGGGCATTCCGGGCATCCCACCGGGCATTCCGGGCATCCCACCAGGCATTCCGGGAATGGCCTCAGGCATCCCGCCGGGCATCATGCCGGGCATTCCCCCGCCCGGTGCACCGAAACCTCCGCGCTGGAACCCGCCGGCGGTTGGAGCCGGTGCCGCAGGCAGCTTGCGGTCCACGGTGAATGCGAAGTGGCGGGTGGACTCATTGCCCATCCAGTCGCTCACCGAGACGGCGACGACATAGTCGCCATCCGGCATGTTGCGTGACCGGCTCCCGCGGTACTGCTCACATATCAGCCAGACGTAGGCGCCCGCGGCATCGTAGGCCACTTCCCAGCGCACATCCTCGTCGCCGCTCACCGGCGACGCGCTGATGGTCTGCGGGTCAATGCCGGAGCCGGCGTCATAGGCAACCATGCGGACGTAGACCGGGAGTGCGCCGCGGATTTTGGGCTTCTCGGTCTCGGGCTTGATCTCATCGATCCCGGCGTACAAGGTGAGATTCTGCTGAGTGCGCTGTTCACCGGTACCCGGGACCTCGATCTCAGCCTGCTCAAGCTCCGGTCCCACGGCGTCGGCCGCTTTCTGGCTGAAGGCGTAGAGCGCTCGGTCATTTGCAAGGACATACAGGTTGTCCCCGTCAGCGACGGGCGATGCCTGCACCTCGTACTCGAAAACCAGCGTGGGGGCGATGGCGCGCCCGTAGTCGTCGTAGTAGGCCCCCGCGGAGGCGCCAAAGCCCGACCGGGTGAGTCCGCCTCGGCTGAAGCGGGAAGTACCGCCCATGCCCCCGGCCAAACCTCCCACGCCCCCGGTCGTTCCTGTTCCCGCCATCGCCGCCAGTCGGGCCGCTTCTGTGACCTGCGCCAGTGCCGCCGCCGCCTGTTCCTCAGTCGTCTCTTGCCCGGCCAGCTCCGCCAGCTGGTAGTGCCAGAGTGTAGAGCCGTCCTTGATGCTGACCGCGTTGATCTGACGCGGACCGGAGCGGTAGATGACCGCGTCCCCGGAGACCAACGGCGTGCTCTTCACCGCCTGCTGCAACCCGTCCACCGGTACTGCGGGCTTGTCGGCTTCCTTGCCGTTGCTCTCTTCCGGCGGCAGCTGCCACAGGATGTAGTCGCTGTCCCGATCCTGGTAGGAGATATTGCCGGTGGCCCGGATGTCCAGGGCATACAGCTTGTCTTCGCTGTCGCCGAAGATGATGGCGTTGCCCGCGACGGACGGCGTGCCAACGATATTGCCCTTGGCCTCGAACCGCATGCGGACGTATCCGTTGCGGCCGTGGTCACAGGCGTACAGGTGCTTGCCCGCGGCGGTGAAGACCTTGCTCCGGGTGATCACGGGAGAGACGAGAAGGTCCTTGTTCTCGAGGGTCGTCTGCCAGACGAGCTTGCCGGTGTCTTCGGTCAGGCCGTAGACGCTGCCGTCCAGGGACGCCACATAGACGCCGCGATTCCAGTACGCGGGGGAGGACACGATCGGGCCCTTGGTGCGGAAGTCCCAGACCTTCTTCTGGGACGCCATGTCCAGGGCATACACCCAACCGTCACTGGCGCCGAAGTACACCTTGCCATTATGGTAGAGCGGCGAAGACTGCACGCGCGGCGGAATGGCCTGCTCTTCAGGAGACTTCGGAAGCTTCGTGTGCTCGCGGGCGATGTTGAACTCACCCGCGAAGCTTCCGCTTTTCGCGCCAAGCTCAACGAAGTACACAATGCCGTTGCGGCAGCCGAATACCGCAACGCCGTCCTTGATCATCGGTGTGGAGTCCACACGGTCCGGCAGAGCGAGGGGCGCGTCCCACTTCTTTGCGCCGCTGTCCTTCCAGACAGCGTACATATTGTTGCCGACGAAGAAGTAGACCGTATCATCGTCGTAGGCCGGAGAGGCCACCACGTGCTCGACAGTGTCCGTGTTCGGCTCAACCGTGTGTTTCCAGCTGAGAACCAGCGGCACGGTGAGCGGCACCGGAGCCCCGCCGCTGCGGCTGGGGTCACCCAGGAACATGGAATCGGGCCCGGCCGACACGGCGCCGGTCACACGGCCCTGGGCCAGCGCCGGTCCTGTGAGAACGGCGAAGACCGCCAGTGCCACCAAACCGACTGTAACCCGCATCTAAGATGCCTCCTGGCCATTTGCCTGCAGGTCGGTACGAGCGTGCCGAGGTCGACCTCGCGCCTGCCGGTAGCGCCTGCTCACGATCCGGCTCCGGCGGGCTCACGCTTTTCCTGTACCAGCAGGCGCTGGAGACCGTACTTGGCCGCAATGTTGTCCGGATCCTTCGCCAGAGCAATGCGGTACTCCGCCGAGGCCTCGTGGAACCGTCCCTGGACCTCGTACACCTGCGCCAACTGGGCATGGATGTTCGCCAAAGTCACCGCGTCGGCCTTGGGAGCGTTCTTCAAAGCCGCCTTCAGTGCTTCCTCCGACGCTGTCCACTGCTCAAGCCCTGCGTACGATGCC
>JAGPGE010000768.1 GCA_018056145.1 Armatimonadota bacterium | reverse complement strand
CCGAAGGTGTCTGATTTGACCCTGACCCCGACGTCATCTATACTCGGGGCCATTCGAGTGCAAGCCGTCCGGCATCCGCCGGCCGCAGTGCTAACCAGGCGAGGGCCGACAAGTGGCCAGTCTGACCCAGAAACGGCAACTCGACAGCCTGGTGGGAGTGCCTCTCTGCGCGGTGCTGGGCCTGATCACCCGTGCCGCCGGGTACTTCGCGCACCGGGACCACAGCCTGCGTCGGGCCCCTGGGAAGATCCTGTTCATCAAGCTCGTGGGCCAGGGGAGCATCATCAACGCCACGCACCTCTTGCGCGCGGCCCGCGATCGCTGGCCCTTAGCTGAGATCCATTTCGCCGGGTTCCCCGAGGTCGAGCCCCTGCTCAGGCGCATCGATGGCATTGATCGCGTGCACGTCCTCGACGACCGCTCATACCTGCGCCTGCTGTTTTCGACCGTCGCTTTTCTGATCCGGTCCTGGGGCCTGGGTTTCGACCTAGTCATTGATCTCGAGGTCCACTCGAAGTGCTCGACCGCACTGTCTACGCTGACGGGAGCCAACGACCGCGCCGGGTACTTCCTGGATACCACACTCTTCCGCCGCACCCTCTACACCCACCTGGTCTTCTACAATCGCCTGACCCACCTGCAGGAGGCCTATCGCCAACTCGGTCGTGCGCTTGGGCTCGAACCTGCCGTCGGCATGCCCATTCCCCCGCGGGTGACCGACGAGGACCGCGCAGGCGCCGTGGCCATGCTGGACAATGCTGGACTCGGCAATCGCAAGCTGCTCCTGGTCAATGTGAACGCGGGCGAACTGTGCCTTGAACGCCGCTGGCAGCCGGATCGGTTCGCGAGAGTGATCGGGCTGTTCGCGGAGCGCGATGATGTCCTGGTGGTGCTCATCGGATCGCCTGCCGAGGCCCGGTACGTCGAGAGCGTGCGCGAACGGGTGCCCGAGGCCGTCCGAGAGCGTGTGGTAAACTCTGCGGGAAAGCTCACTTACGGGGGGTTTCTGGCGCTGCTGAAGACTGGCGACGTGCTGCTGACTGGGGACTCCGGGCCGATGCATCTCGCCGCGGCGCTGGGCACCACTACGGTGTCCCTCTGGGGGCCCACGCTGCCGGGCGTCTACGCTCCCCCGGGCGAAGCGCACCGGTGTATCGGGCACGGGGCCTACTGCTCTCCATGCATCGGGTGGGTTCCGCTGCCGCCCTGCGCAGGGCAGAACGTGTGCATGGACAAGATCGGCGTGGGCGAGGTCGCGCGCACCGTTGCGGAAGCGCTGGAGACTGAGGTCAGCATCCCCGCCGATCCTGAGGGGCACGAGCCGGGCGTTCATTCGAGCTATCTTGAGGGCCACGTCGCCCGGAGCTTCGCCGCCGCTCCCACGCTTCCGGATGAGGGCACAGTATGAAGCGCAGCGCCCCGCAAGCCCTCCCTCAGACGCCGCCCGAACTCACCGCGACAACTCGCGCAGTCGCCGCGATCATGGGCTCGGACAGTGGCCTGGCCCTGTTCATTTTCATGCTGGCGCTGGTGATCAGGCTGGCTCACTACGATCAGCTAGTTCAGGCCGATTTCCTCAAATACCCCACCCACGCCGCGCATTTCATGTCGGGCGAAGGAGAGGCCACCCGGCCTTTCACCTGCAGCCCGCTCTACCTGTACTTCTGGGTTGGCGTGGGGAAGGTTCTCGGCGGGAGTCTCGAGGCCGGTCGTTGGGTGCAAATCATCATTGGCTGCGGGAGTTGCGCGCTCATTGCGTTACTGGGCCGGGGCCTGTTCAGCCCGGCGGCCGGTGTGGTTGCAGGGGTCGCCTCGGCCCTTTACCTGCCATTCATGGCCCATGATGCATCATTCGTTTCAGAGCCGCTGGTGATGTTCCTCAACCTGCTGTCCATCTGGAGCTTCCATCGCGCCCGGTTGGGTGCGCGTCTCGGCTTGCCTGCGGGAGCGGTTGCGCTGGGGCTGTCTGCCGCCGCACGGCCAAACGGCCTGCTGCTGCTTCCGTTCTTCGTGGCCTGGGGCCTCGGCTTCGGCGACAGGGAAGCGGCCACGCAGCACCGGCGCATCCCGCTCTTCGCCCTGCTGTGCCTGCTCGCCCTGCTTCCACCGGGACTCGTCACCGTGCGCAATTCCCGCATGGCGGGGGATTTCGTCCCGGTCATGTCCGATGGGGGCATAGTGGCCTACATCGGCAACAACGGGATGAACAGCGGGTTCATGTACGCCTGGCCGCGGTATGAGGACCTGTATCTCACGAAACCCGGCGAGGTGGACCCTACCCACCGAATCGCCCACGAGATCGCGGAAAAGGAACTGGGCCGCAGGCTCAGCGTCACCGAAGCCTCCGCCTTCTGGACCCAGCAGGCGGTCCTGTTCGTGCGTGACCACCCGGCTCGGTTCCTCTGCCTGGTTGCGCGAAAGATCGGCTACAACTGGACGGGCTACGAAGCCCACGATGTGGCCTCCTGCTTCGACCGCGAGGACGCCCTGCGCGGGCGGCCGTACCTGCTGCGGTTCACCCTCGTGGGCGCTGTTGGGCTTGTGGGAGCAGGCTGGTTCATCCGCCGCTTCGCCACGCTGCTGCCTCTCTATGCGCTGATTGGCGCATATACGCTGACAGCCGCCCTGTTCACTGTTGTGGCCCGCTACCGGATCCCGATGATCCCCGCGCTCATCCTGCTCGGCGCCGGCTTCGCGGTGGATGCCTGGCAACTGGTCCGTTCTGGAGAGACCCGGCGCCTTAGGTTTTCCCTGCTTTGTCTCCTCGCGCTCCTTCTGGCGATGGGATACCGAAACTATCCCATGCGTGCACTGGATGCCCAGTATCGGGTGGAGCGCGAGAGCCTCAGTCCGGCCGAAGGCGCGCTCAAGGCCGGCAAGCTCGACAAGGCCAGGGGGCTGCTGGAACAGACAATCGCGGCGAACAGCACCTTCATGACCACCTGCCGGGCCCACGGCCTGCTCGCGGTGCT